>NZ_JAKFFD010000047.1:0-5421 GCF_036675385.1 Pseudarthrobacter sp.
TCCACATTCCTAGCCGGGATTTCGCCTTAAATCCATCGAACTGCGTAACATCTCGCTATGCAGACAAAACAACACGCGTGCTTCTGTGATCACTGCGGCAGGATCACGAACCACGTGACCCACTATGTAAAGGCCGACGGCGGTGGCCAGCTGATCGCGACGGTGCGGTGCGCTGAGCATGCAGAGGAAGCCGTCTGACGCTGAGGTCGCTGGACCGCTTGATTCTGGGTCAGTCCGACCGACTTGGGCATCCCGGTCATCCGTCCTTGAAGTGGTTCCACTCGTTCATCCCTGGCCGCGGTGGTCGCTGCCTCGCATCCGTGCGGCCACGATGATGCCGGAGAGCGCAGTCAGGCCGGCGACGACGGCGACGGCTGCCGGGATGCCGTAGGCGTCGGCGATGATGCCGGAGAGCAGGGCGCCGACGGCGAACCCGCCGTCGCGCCACAGCCGGTAGATGCCGACTGACCTGGCCCGCCATTCGGGGTGGGCGACATCGCCGATCGCTGCAAGCAATGTGGGGTAGACCATGGCGGTGCCGGCACCGAGCAGGACGACGGCGGCAAGCCAGGTTCCGAAGTCATTTCCGAGGGCGACCATACCGAGCCCCAGGGCTTGGACGAGCATGCCTCCGGCGATCAGCGGTTTGCGCCCGATCCGGTCCGAGAGGGCGCCGGTGATCAGTTGACCGGCGCCCCAGACGGCCGGGTAGACGGCGGCGAGGATGCCGATGCGTTCGATGCTGAGCCCTGCGGCGGCGAACAGGACAGGGAACAGGCCCCAGGCGAGGCCGTCGTTGAGGTTGTTCACCATCCCGGCCTGGCTGACGGAGGACAGGGACTTGTCCCGGAAACTGGTCAGAGTGAACACCTCACGGTTGCTCAGCCCGGCATGGCTGCCGGCGTGGACCGGGACGTGCGCTGCGGCTTCGGCTTTGGCGTGGTGGTGTGTTTCGCCGATGGTCAGCACGGACATGCCGAGGCCGACGGCGATGAAGGCAGCGCCGAGCAGGAAGGGCCCGGGGCGCAGTCCGTAGGAGGAAGCGATGTAGCCGGTGGCCAGTGCGGTGCCTGCGACGCCGAGGTAGCCGGCTGCTTCGTTCAGCCCCATTGCCAGGCCGCGGCGTTCGGGACCGACGAGGTCCATTTTCATCATCACGGTGGTGGACCAGGTCAGGCCCTGGCTGATGCCCAGAACCACGTTGGCTGCCACGATCCATCCCCAGGAAGGCCCGAAGATCAGCAGGAGGGGCACCGGGAGGGCGATCAGCCAGCCGGCGACGAGGACCGGTTTGCGGCCGTAACGGTCCGAGAGGGTTCCGGCGAAGTAGTTGGTCGCGGCTTTGGCCAGACCGAACGCCAGGATGTAGGTCAGGGCCGACGTATACACGTCGAGGTGGAAGACTCGCTCAGCCAGCAGCGGCAGCACGGTGCGTTCCTGGCCGAGGGTGCCGCCGACCAGGGCGTTGACGGCGACGAGGAGCATGAACTGGGCCAGGTTCTGCCGCAGTCCCAGCGTGATGACCTCGGTTGTCCGAGGCTGCTGGCGGGAGGGGGTGTTGCCTAAGGCCATTGGCGGATCCTGTCGGTGTTAGGGGTGCCGGTCAGCGGGCTTGGACGGTGGCCATCATGCCTTGGTCTTCGTGGTCCAGAATGTGGCAGTGGATCACGGTGCGGCCGGCGAAGTCGTCGAAGGCCACCCGGACTTTCACTTGGCTGCGGGCGGGGACGTTGACTACGTCCTGCCATTTGGGCCTGGTCACGTCGCGGTCGCCGTCCTGGACGATCTGCATCGGCCACACATGCAGGTGGATGGGGTGGTCCATGGGGCTGGAGTTGGTCAGGGTCCACTCTTCCACGGTCCCGGCTGCGGCCGTCTCGTCGAGCCGTTCGGGGTCGAACTCCCGTCCGTTGATGGTGAAGGCCATCATGGTGCCCTGTCCGCTGCCCATTCCCGCGCCCATGTTTCCATTCATGCCCATGGCGAAGTTCAGGGTGCGGGCGGCGGTGACCGGTTCGTTCCGTAGATCGCGCAGGGGCCGGCCCTCGGGCACGGGCCCGGGGTCAGTGCCCGCGCTTCCCGAGACGGCCAGGGTGAGCAGTTCGACCGGGCCGCCACCGGATTCGTTGTCGCCCCTCATGGCCCTGCCCATCATGGCGTTCATGCTGCCGCGGTCCAGGGCGGCAGCCGTGAGGGCGGCGGACCCGTCGCGGGTTTCCACGAGCAGCTCTACGCGGTTGCCGGGGGCGAGAACCACTTCGGTGACGTCCTCGGGGATCGGCAGGCGCCCGAGGTCCCTGCTGAGCAGCCGGACCTGCTGTCCGTCAAGTGCCAGGCGCAGGTACCGGGAGGGGCAGGCGTTGATGATCCGCCACCGCTCCCGTTCTCCGGGCGCGGCGCGCAGTTGCGGGCGGAGTTGCCCGTTGACCAGGACGATCTCTCCCTCACGTCCCATCATCTGCTGCATCTGGTCCACCTCGGCGAGATTGCCGGCAGCGTCGAGGGACAGGTCGGAGACCACCAGCACCCGCTCCCGGGTGACCGGAACCGGGTCGGGGTCCTCCACCACGATGGCCCCGTAGAGGCCGGCGGCGACCTGGTCGGCGGCGTGCCCGTGGCGGTGCGGGTGGTACCAGTAGGTACCAGGCGGGTGGTCCTCGGGCAGGGTGAACTCGTAGTCGAAGGACCCGCCCGGGTCAATGCTTACGAACGGGTTGTCGCTGTTGCCCTGTGGGGAGACGTGCAGTCCGTGCACGTGCAGGTTCGTGGGAGCCTGCAGCCCGTTGCGCAGTGTGACCCGGATCGTGTCGCCCGCGCGGACCCGCAGGGTCGGACCGGGCAGTGAGCCGTTGAACGCCTGGACGGAGGCATCCCGCCCGCCGACCCGGACCCGTGCCGGCGCGGCGGTCAGGTCCAGCTCCAGCACCCGGTCGCGGCTGGCCAGCACCTGGGGTTCGGTCAGGTCCTCACCCCCGGTGTATCCGGGTCCGTTGCCGGTGGCCAGCCACAGCCCGGCGCCGCCGGCAGCCGTAGCGCCGGCCCCGACCGCACCCAGTGCCAGCAGCTGGCGGCGTGTCAGCGGCCTCACCGGCCGTCCTCCTCCAGTATCCGTCGCCGGGACGCGCTGATGCCGGTGGTTCTATGCCCTGGCTGACTGGCCAGAGTTCTGCCAGGCGTCCCAGGCGGCGTAGCTGCCGTCGAGCTCGACGACGTCGTACCCGGCGCGGCGCAGGGCGCTGGCAGCCACGGAGTTCCGGACCCCGGACTGGCAGTAGGTCACGATGGTGCCGTCGGTGGGCAGCTCATCGAGGTGCCACATGACACGGCCGCCGCTGAGCTGGTGGGAGCCGGGGATGTTCCCGGCGGTGTGCTCGGTGCGGTTGCGGACGTCCAGGACCATGGCCGCATCGAAGTCGGCGAGGGCGGCGGGTTGGATCAGCTTCGGGGTAAACGTGGGGAGTCCTTCAAAGGTGGTGACGTAGCCGGCGACGTTGTCGATGCCGACCCGGACGAGGTGGTCCCACATGTCCTGCGCGGTTTCCTGGTCGGAAGCCAGGAGCACCAGAGGGTTCTTGTCGGTTTCCGGGTTGACCACCCAGGAGCCGTAGCTGGCCACGGACTTGCCGGCGGGAACGTTCAGTGAGCGAGTGACCGTGCCTTCGTGGACTTCGGTGTGGGGGCGGGTGTCGATGAAGGTGACGGTGTCCTCGGCGAGGTCCTTCGCGACGTCGGCCGGGTCCAGTTCTTGAAGCGGGGCGCGTTCGCCCATGATGGCCGGGCCTTCACGGTTTTCGCGCTTCATGCGGCCGAAGTAAGCGTGCGCGTCGGGCTGGCCGTCGAGGAGTTCGTCGATGAAGCCCTGTTCCTCGTTGGCGGCCAGGTACGGGCCCCACCAGGCGTAGAGGCGCTCGTAGCCGACGGTGGAGGAGGGGATGGCGCCCAGGGCCTTGCCACAGGCGCTGCCCGCGCCGTGGGCAGGGTGGACCTGGACGTAGTCCGGCAGGGTCAGGAACTTGTCCCGCAGGCTGGCGAACAGCTGCTTGGCGCCCTCGAAGCGGGTGTCGATGCCGCCGGCTGCCTCGTCGAGCAGGTCCGGACGGCCCAGGTCACCGGAGAAGACGAAGTCGCCGGAGAGCAGGTAGCCGGGCTGGTCGCTGAATGCGCCGTCGGTCACCAGGAACGACAGGTGCTCGGGGGTGTGCCCGGGGGTGTGGAGGGCCTGGATGCTGATGTTGCCAATGGTGATGGTGTCACCGTCGTAAAGGCGTTCGCCGTCGAATTCGTATTGCCAGTCCGGACCGCCTTCACCGGAGACGTAGATTTTCGCGCCCGTGGCGGCGGCGAGTTCGCGGGTGCCGGAGAGGTAGTCGGCGTGGATGTGGGTTTCGGTCACGGCGACGATCTTCATGCCGTTCTTCTTCGCCAGATCCTGGTAGACCGCGATGTCCCGGCGGCCGTCAACCACCACTGCGGTTCCGTTGGCCTGGCAGCCGATCAGGTAGCTGGCCTGGGCGAGGTCTTCATCGTAAATGCGCTCGATAAGCATTGGTGCTCTCCTTCATGAGGGGAAGTTTCGTGTCTGTTCCTGCATCAATTCTAATACCCCTGGGGGTATCCCGCAATGCTGGGTGTAGCAGCTGTCTTTTTGTTGGGATGTTAGGGGTGGTGCTGCGCTGAGTCGGCGCGGAGCTTGTCCATGTCCAGGTTCTTTACGCCCAGAATGACTTCTTCGAGTCCGGTGGCGTTGAGCGCTCCGGGCTGGGAGAAGACCAGGGTTTTGTCCTTGAAAGCCATCAGGGTGGGGATGGAGGTGATGCCGGCCGCGGCGGCGAGGGCCTGTTCGGCTTCGGTGTCGACCTTGGCGAAGGTGATGTCCGCGTGCCGTTCGGCGGCGGCGCCGTAAGTGGGTGCGAACATGCGGCAGGGGCCACACCAGGCTGCCCAGAAATCAACGAAGACGATCTCGTTGTTCTCCAGGGTTTCGGCGAAGTTCTGTTCAGTGATGTCGATGGTTGCCATGACCAGTTCGTGTCCTTCCGGTGTCCTCTAAAGCGGGCATATGGTCCTGACCGGCGGTCAGGTGGTGGGGAGGCCTGCGCGGTTCCAGGCGATCATGCCGCCGGCCATGGTGTCGGCGGTGAAGCCGGCCCCGTTGAGTGCGTCTGCGACGCGGGCGGACCGGTTGCCGCTGCGGCAGACAGCGATGACGGGGACTGTGGGGTCCAGCTCGGACAGTCGCGCCTGCAGCTGCCCCATGGGGATGTGCAGTGCTCCCGGGATCATGCCTTCGGCGACCTCAAAGTCCTCGCGGACATCGAGGATCCGGTCAGTGGATCGGCGCTGGTCGGCTTCGTTGACGGTGATTTCAGTCATCGGTTTCTCCTTCGGATAGTTGGGCTGTTGTCCTTAGCGGACGGGTTC
>NZ_JAKFFD010000167.1:0-23439 GCF_036675385.1 Pseudarthrobacter sp.
CGCACAGCGTCTCCGGCAGCAACGTCCACCGGGAACGGCCGCGCCAGCGGCGTGCTGTAGGTCTTGAAGGAACCATCGGTCCAGTTGCGCTGGTCCTCGGTTTCGAAGACATCGCCGGTGAACGACAGGCGGAAGGTGGTGCCGTCGTCGGCCCATTCAAGGGCTCCGATGTCCATAAACGGCTGGTGGGGGCTGATGTCGCTTGGGAACTGCGCAGGCGTGCGGCCGCCGTCGGGATGTGACACGGTGACGTGCCTACCGGCGTCAGCTGGCGGGTGCAACACCACCAGGCCGATCCTGTTGCTGCGGAACGCGTGAAGGGCTGTGCCCTCGAACGCTATCTCCACGGCGGCAGGGCTGAACTCAGCCGTCAGTTGGCCGTCATACTCCACGCCGTGGCCGGCAAAGCGGACGGTCCAACCTGCCTGCAAGCGCTCGTTATCCTGCGTGACCTCAAGCGTGCGGACCGTCGGCTGCGGCGTGCGCCAGTCCTGGTCCCGGACCACTGCCTTAACAGCCCGCAGGACGGGCCGCCCAAGGTAGCTGATGTTGGCCAATTCGTCGCCGACAAGCTCGGCAGACCATGGTCCCGCGGACAGTGCCCGGCGGGCGGGTGCCAGGCGTGACGGTGCGCGGTGGGAGGGCGCGGGGCGGGACACTCCGGGTTCGTCATACTGAAAGGGCTGGAAAGTCACGTCGCTACTCTCTGCCGGCCAGGGGCTGCTATGCCCCGGGTAAGCGGCTTGTCTAGTGCAAACTCAAAGATGGCCTGTGAGTCAGGACACCTCCGATTATGGAATCACAGACGGGGGATGGGAGGGATGTCAACGGCCGGTGGAAGGAGCGCAACCCCCGGCCGTTGAATAGCCGTCAAGCCACAGCGCGCATGCGTACGGCAATGTACTGCCGGCCGGGTAGTTCGATGCGGAAGCGGCCTTCGAATGTGCTGGGAAGTGTCTCAACGGTCATGTTCCAGGTGTCGATGACGTCAATCTGGAACTCTATCCCCGGGGGCATGACAAATCGCCGGTAGGTGGGCTGGTTAAAGCCGAAATAGATCAGTTCATATTCGTTCTTGATTCCGGCGCTGGGAGCATCCCAGTGGCCAGGCAGCGGCTCGAGGTGGCCTTCGGGGGCTTCCTCCATGATGCGTCGCAGGAATCCGATGCGGTCGGGGCTGGTGCCACGCAGCTTCCCACCCTTGGCCCACCAGAGAACATCATCCGGATGGACATAGGTTTCGCCGTGTCCGACGTAACCGCCCCGGACCGCGCCTTCCCAGAACCGCCGGGTCATTTCCTCGCCGGTGATGTTTCCCCAGCCCTGGTCGATGTTCCCCTCGTAGGCGCATTCGTCGATGACGACAGGCTTCTGCCATTGCTGCCGCCATTGACTGGTCATTTCGGCGGTCTTGTAGATGTCGAGCCGTTGGATGCTGCAGTGCGTGACCCAAGGACGTGAGTGGTCATACATCTCGCGGCAGTTGTGGATGGAGAGCAGGTGGTGGGTCGGGTCGTTCTCCTGAACGATTGCGGCGAAGCGTTCCCAATCCTCGATGGTCTTTTCGAACATGAGGTCGAACTCGTTGGCTAGGGACCACCAGATATTGCGGTGTGAGGCTAGGCGCGCGGTGACGTATTTGACGTACAGATCATCGGCTGCAGGGTTCATTTTGGAGAAGCCCCACCGGTCATAGGCGTGGAAGAGGATCAGGTCCGCTTCGATGCCGAGCTCGTCGAGCTGGCTGATCCGCTTCTCCAGGTGGCTGTAGTAGGCGGGGTTGGGCCGGGTGTAGTCGAAACCGTCCTGAAGGTTCCCCTCGTAGGGGTAGATTTCAGGCTCGTTTTCGTTGAACAGGTAGGACTTAGGGAAGACGCACATGCGCATTTTGTTGAAGGGCCCGGTCTTCAGGGACTGGAGGGTCTGTTCTTCGAGGGCCTCGCCCTGGTGGGTCCAGACATAGGATGTCGTGCCGATCGGGAGGTAGGGTGTTCCGTCCTCGTAGGCGAAGTGGAAGGTGTCGGCCACCTGGACTACTCCGCGGGAATCCGGCGACGCCGCTGCCGCGGTGAAGCTTCCCGTGATGGCGTCCAGGGACGTGGCGTTGCTGCGGGTGGTGAAGGACCACTCCCCCTCAGCCGGGACGAGCAGGCGGATCCGGTAGGTGCCGTCGCCGTCGTAGAAACCGGGAACTGTCAGAGTGTCACCGTTGATGGTGAAGTCAGCGGACAGTTCAACGTCCGTGAACGGGTTTCCGTGCGAGGGGCCCTGCAGCGCGATCTCGTACTGCTGCCATTTGGTGCTCTCGGCGGGGAAATCGGTCCGGGCGCTGCCTCGCTCGACCGATTCCGGCTCATAGCCGGCTGCCGGTGCGTTGTGCCGGACTGACCGGTCAGGTGCGGGTGACGGCTGCAGGGCCTCGATTTTCGCGAGGATCTTGGCCTTCTTTGCCGGGTCGTTGCGCAGGGATTCCTCGGTGCCGAGGATCAGGCCCAGCTGGTAGTGGTACAGCGTGTGGAGCAGCGGGTTGGCCGCGAGTTCAGGAACGTCGTGCTCCAGGATCTCGTGTCCGACGGGGTCGCGCATGACCTCGAAGAGCGGAGTGGTTGCGGTGTAGGTCGCCATGATGGCCTTTCTGCGTTGAAAGTTTCGTAACCGAAGGGGGCGGGGTCAGCCCTTGACAGCGCCGCTGAACATGCCCTCGACGAAGTAGCGCTGGAAGAGCAGGTACACGATGAGGACCGGGAGGATCGACATGACCGTGAAGGCATTCAGCGGACCGTAGGAGCTGGTGAACTGGGACTGGAAGCCTTGGATGGCCAGAGGAATGGTCTGGGCGGCCTGGTCCTGCAGGATCACAAGGGCGATGGCGTATTCATTCCATGTGGCCACGAAGTCAAGGATGAACAGTGCAGCCAGGGCAGGCTTGGACAGGGGAAGGATAATCTGCCAGAACAGCCGCCAGTTCCCGCCGCCGTCCACTCGGACGCTTTCGTCGATTTCCTTCGGGATGGCGCTGAAGAACCCGTGCAAGATGAAGATCTGAATGGGCAGGCCGAAACCGATGTACGGGAGGATCACGCCGATCGGGCTGTTGAGCAGACCCATGTCCAGGATCGTCTTGAACAGCGGTCCCAGGGCTACCTGGATCGGAACCATGGATCCAAGGGCGAACGCCCCCAGCAGCAGCTTGCTGTGCTTGAAACGGATACGGGACAGGCCGAAGGCAGCGGCGGCCGAGAACAGCAGGCCTAGTGGCACCTTGATCGCGGCAATGAGAAGGCTGTTGCCGCCGGCAGTGAGGAGGTTGCCGGTTTCCAGCGCCTCGGCGTAGTTCTCCCATTCAGCAGCGAGCGGAAGGGCGAAGGACGAGGTGCTGAAGATCGCGGCTTCTGACTTCAGCGATGTAAACATCACGAAGATCAAGGGCATGGCCCAGATGACCATGGTGACGGCCAGTGCCAGCCAGAGCCCGATCCTTACATAGTCGACGTTGCGGCGTGGACGGGACGTTCCGTCGGCGTGCTTGGCGCGCCCGAGAGTCAGGGTGCTCATCAGTCTTCGTTTCCTTTGGTGGACCAGATCAGGTAGGGGATGACAAGGACAAGGGTGACGGCGAGCAGCACCGTGGCTATCGCGTTGCCCATGCCGAAGTCGTGCTGCAGGAAGGACTGGGAGTAGGACCACAGAGCCAGGACCTGCGAGGACTGCGCGGGACCGCCGCCGGTCATGCCGACCACGAGGTCAAAGACCTTGATGGAGTGGACGATGGTCAGCACCATGACCACCACGACCGTGGGGCGGAGGGCGGGAAAGGTCACGTGCCGGAAGACCTTCCAGCTGGTTGCTCCGTCCAGACGGGCCGCTTCAACAAGTTCCTTGGACACACTTTGCAGGCCGGCAAGGAAGAGGACCATGTTCAGGCCGGCGATCTGCCAGACGAAAGCGGCGAAGATAGCGTAGATGGCCAATTTGGGGTCGCTGAGGAAGGTCACACCCGAGCCATCGCCGAGGTGCCAGGCTTTGGCAAGCTCTGAAAACACCCCGTAGTTGGGGTTGTACATCCAGCGCCACATGTTCGCGATGGCGATCGGGGCCAGGACGCCGGGGATGTAGAAGACAGAGCGGAAGAGATTCCGTCCAAAGATCGGACGGTTCAGGGCCAGGGCCATCGCCAGACCCAGGGTGGTCGGAATTACCAGGGAGAGCAGCACCCAGATGATGGTGTTCTGCATGGCTGTCCAGAACACCGGGTCCTGTGTGAAGAGACGGACGTAGTTCTGGAAGCCGACAAACACCTGCGGGTCGGCGTTGAAGCCCGACCACTCGTACAGGCTCAAGCGCACGGCGCTGACCATCGGCCCGATGACGAAGACAACGTATGCGGCCAGGGCAGGAGCGAGGAACGGCAGTGCCGCGATGAAACCACCTTTGGTAAGGCGTTTCAGGAGAGGCTTTTTCGGAATTTTCCGGGGCGCAGGCACCTGCGTCTGGAGGGGCGCGGCTGTGAGCTTGGACAAGAGAGGTCGCCTTTGATCTTTTATCGGTTACGGGGCTAAAGGGGTGGGACTGCGCTGGACGCCCAGTCCCACCCTTCAGCAGAGGAGCTATTTGCTCGAATCCAGGAACTTCTGGAACTCAGCCCCGGCCTTGGCCGGGTCCAGGCTGCCGGTGGCGACCAGGTTCTGGATGCGCCAGTATTCAGTGGTCTGGGACTGGGTGAGGTTCTGGTCGTTGTTCATGTACAGGCCCTTTGCATCGGCGAAGATGCCTTCCCAGGACTTGGTGAGTTCGTCCGTGCCTGTGGGTTTGACTTCCTTGTTCACTGACTGGGTCGAGAACTTGCCCAGCGTTTCTTTCTGAACCGGAGTGGACATCATGAAGTCCAGGAACTTGGCCGCAGCATCAGCGTGCTTGCTGTCCTTGGTGATGTACATGGCCTGCTCGAAGCCGTACATGCGGCCGGTGCCGGTCGGCAGGGGGAACACGCCATAGTCCTCGGCCTTGGTGGCCTTGTCTTTGATCTGGGCGTTGAACCAGTCTCCTTCGAGGGCCATGGCGGCCTTGCCGTTGAAGAACAGCGACGAGGCTTCGTCATTGTTGATGCCGATGAATCCGGAGTTGAAGTAGTCCTTTGACCACTTCTGAAGGTTCGTGAAGGACTTCGTCACGCACTCTTCTTGGCCCCAATTTGCCTGCCTGGTGACCAGCTTGTCGAACGTGTCAGAACCGCAGTAGCCCTCGAGGAAAGTGTCGAGCAGGCGCATGACGTGCCAGTTGACGGTACCGCCGAACTCGATCGGCGTGATTCCGGCGTCCTTGAGCTTCGCGGCTGCATCGTTCAGTTCGTCCATGGTCTTCGGCACCTCAGTGATGCCGGCCTGTTCGAACAAAGCCTTGTTGTAGTACATCGCTTCACCGTTGAGCTTCCACGGAACCCCGTGGTAGCCGCCATACTGCGTAACGGGTCCGAGGGCTGCCTCCGTGAACCGTTCGGGCCACTTGTACTCGGTGTACTGGGCACTCAGGTCAGCACTGGCGCCGTTCTTCACCAACTCGCCGCCAAGACCCGGGCCCGCCCAGAAGTCATAAATGTCGGGGGCCGCGGCGGTACCGATAGAGGTCCGCAGCGCATCCTTGTGCGCATCGACTGCCCGGTTGGTCTTCTTGATCGTGATGTCAGGGTTGGCTGCCTGGAAATCCGTGATGACCTTCTCCTGCGCCGCCGCCGCTGACGGGGAGCTCGGGTTGATCACCCACCAGTCCAGCTGAGTTTTCCCAGAAGCATCGGATCCTGCACCGGCAGAGCAACCGGCCAGCACGGCAATGGCCGTAAGAGCAACAGCGCCTTTGGCAAGCAAACGCATCGTCGCGTCCTTTCGTAGGTTTATGTGAGGGTGCCTTCGTCAATTCGGCCGCCCCTTCGGAAAAGCGCGGATGTGATCTGGCCCATAAACGAGTATGTAGGTTTACGATAACTCAAGTCAACCGGTTGACCAATTAATCTTTGATTTACGTACGGGGACAGCGCCCGGCATTGGCCCGACGACTACTGGCCGGAGGCCAAGCAGAATCGCCTCCGCGGGTGGAAGCAAGAACCGTAGGTTATCGTAAACTTAGTCTGAACAAGGGCCTATCCAATGGGCTTCGTCACCCAACCTCGCAGCAGCAACCGGCAGCACAAGCTGGGCCGCGTGGCAGACCGTGCATGGAGAGGTGGGAATTTGGCAAAGGCAAGGACGGCGACGCGGCCAAGCATGGCGGACGTGGGGAGGCTGGCAAACGTCTCGACCCAGACGGTGTCCCGGTATTTCACCGGTGTTGGTTATGTGCGGACCGAGACGCGGGACCGGATCGCCGCTGCCATCGAAGAACTTGGGTACGTACCAAATCAATCCGCCCGCACTCTCCGCACGAGCAGGACGAACTCCGTTGGCGTCTTAACCATGGGCGCTTTCAGCTACGGCAGCGCCGGCGTGCTCACCGGGCTGGGAGTTGCAGCCCGCGAGGCCGACGTCACCCTCACCATTGCCGCCCTTGATCTCGACTTCGAAGCGAAGAACTGGGAAAACGAGGCGCGGCGCGCACTAACTCACTTCAAGTCCGTACAGGTCGACGGAATAGTCTTGTCGACACCGCTGCCGGACGTCGACAAACTCCTAGCAGATTGGGACCAGTCGACACCCCTGATCACAGTCTCCGAACTTCCATGGACGGACGAAGGCTCCGCAGGCACACACTCCCACGCCGCCGGCTGGGAAGCGACCCAGCACCTCATTGGACTCGGGCACCGGGACATCCTGCACATCGCCGGCCCCGCGACCCGCAACGAAGCACGGGAGCGTGAGCGCGGTTACCGCGATGCCATGCTCGGCGCCAGACTTAGTCCACACGTGCTCAACGTTGCAGACGACTGGTCCTCGATTTCCGGGTATCGCGCCGGGGTACTGGCGGATCCGGCCACATTCACGGCTGTCTTCGCAGCCAACGACGAGATTGCCCTGGGCTTCATGAGTGCCCTGGAAAGGCGCGGGGCCCGAGCACCTCACGACTTTTCAATCGTTGGCGTTGACGACATGCCTACAGCAGCCTACTTCTCACCTCCGCTAACCACCATGCGACTCGACTTCCGGGCGCTGGGCATCGCGACTTTCAAAATGCTCCACCATCAGATCCTCACAGGAGAACGCGCCCAGCATTACGTCGTCGAGCCCGAGCTTGTGATTCGCGATTCGACCTCAGCCACCCAGCGGCCCTAGGCCCCGGCTCACCCGCAACTTTCTACGTGCAGCCCGGTCCGTCCAAATCGACGGATGCTACTGCGATGCGTCGAAGCCAGCGAGCAGTCGCCTGGAAGCCGTCTGCATGTGTGAACGCATAGTCAGTGTGACGGCGTCGGGGTCCCGCGCTTCAAGGGCCGCAAAGATCTGCGAGTGTTCCCTCAGGGCCGCCGCCGCATGCCCCTCGTCGGTCAGCGCACGGTCCACCCAGATCCGCAGCAGGGACCGGATGCTCTGCAGCAGCTCCTGCAGAACCTGATTGCCCGAACTCTCGGCAATTTCGCGGTGAAACAAAGCGTCCGCCTCGACGAACGCGGCAAGGTCATCGAGCGTGTGGGCCATGGTTTCCAAGTTGCCGCGCATGCGGTCCAGCGCTTCGTCGGTAATCCGGTCGGCAGCCAGCTGCGCCGCCTGGACCTCCAGGCCGCTTCGCAGCTCCACCAGCTCTCGGGTCCGGGGCGCCCCAAGCATCAGGCCCCAGCTCAGCGTGCGGGGCAGGAGTTCGGAAATGCCGTCCCGGAGGTAGGTCCCTGAACCTGGGCGGACAATCACGATGCCCAGGATTTCCAGGGCTGCCAACGCCTCGCGCACGGCAGACCTGCCGACGCCGAGGGACGCCGCGAGCTGGCGCTCCGCAGGAAGCCGGGTTCCGACGGCGATATCCCCGCTTGTGAAATAGGCCAGAAGGCGCTCGGCAACCTCCGACACAACGGAACCCTGCCCTACGGAGCCGAGGGCGGCACTGATCTTGGCCGCCGAGGCAGCGGAATTTAGGGTCACGGTCCAAGCCTAACAACCGGCTGACCAATTCGGCGGAACGGACCCGCGCGAAAAAGCACACGTCAACCGGTTGACCAATTTACATTCCGGCTCTATGGTTTAAATCACACGCTTTAGCCGGAGCCGGCCCCACCGGCACGGGCAGTGAGACAGACCCGGCGCATCCAGTGCAGGAAGCCGCCCGGGACATTACCTTCTAGGAGTCAACGTGGACACCACACAATCGGTGGTCGAAAAATCTGCAATCAGGAAAGTGGCGATCCGGCTTGTTCCCTTCGTCGCCCTGATGTTCTTCATCAATTACCTGGACCGCACGGCAATTTCCTTTGCCGGTCCGAACGGCATGAACACGGACCTGGCCCTCTCGGCCGCCCAGTTTGGCTTCGCCTCCGGCGTCTTCTTCATCGGCTACATCCTGCTCGAGATTCCCAGCAACCTGGCACTGCACAAGTTCGGAGCGCGCCGCTGGCTCGCCCGCATCATGGTCAGCTGGGGCATCGTCTCCCTCCTGTTCACCTGGGTGGGCAACGTGGAGCAGCTCTACATCCTGCGCTTCATCCTGGGCGTAGCAGAGGCCGGGTTCTTCCCCGGCGCCATCCTCTTCCTGAGCCTCTGGGTTCCGTCCCGCCACCGCAGCAAGATCCTCGCCCTCTTCTACTTGGCCCAGCCGCTGACCACCGTGATCGGTGCCCCGCTGGCTGGCCTCCTCATCCAGCAGCATGGCCTCTTCGGGCTTGAAGGCTGGCGCGTAATGTTCTTCGGCGTCGCCATTCCGGCCATCATCGTCGGCATCATTGCCTGGTTCTACCTCGCTGACTCCCCCGCCAAGGCCAAGTGGCTGACCGCCGAGGAAAAGACCTGGCTGACCGGCGCCCTGGAGACGGAAAAGAAGGCGACCACCGCCAGCAACAAGCACGTCAGTGTCCGCACCGTCTTCGGCAACGGCCGGGTCTGGATGCTGTCCGCCATCTACTTCGGCTTCATCTACGGCCTGTATGCCCTCGGGTTCTTCCTGCCCACCATCATCGCCGGCTTCGAAGGCCTCTACGGCGCCAAGTTCGATGTTCTTCAGAAGGGCCTCATCACCGCCATTCCCTACCTGCCGGCGGCGTTCGCCCTGTACTTCTGGTCCAAGGACGCCACAAAGCGCGGCGTCAAGACCTGGCACATCGCCCTCCCGGCCCTTATCGGCGGCCTGAGCATCCCGCTGGCACTGTTCGCCGGCTCGCCGGCCGCAACGATCGCCGTCATCACCATCACGGCCATGTCGATCTTCGCGGCCCTGCCCAACTTCTGGACCGTACCCACCCAGTTCCTCACCGGCGCGGCAGCCGCTGCCGGCATCGCCCTGATCAACACCGTGGGCAACCTCGCCGGATTCAGCGCCGGGTACATCACCGGCTGGCTCAAGGACCTGACCGGCAGCTACACGGTACCGATGTTCGTCGTCGGCGGCTTTATGCTCCTGTCCTCCATCCTCATGGTGGCGCTGAGCCGCTCCGGCAAGGTCAGCGATGGAGTCCCGGCGGAAGCCCTTGACCCTGCAGGGGCCGGACACCACGCCGAGCCGTAACAGGCCCGGGGGCGTCCCCCTTACCCGGGGACGCCCCCGCACCAACCCACCCCCCACCCCGAATCACGACTTCCCGCAGCTAGGCCCAGGAGCTCCCCATGACACGCCTTTTCAATGAACCAGCAGCCTTCGCTGACGAGATGATCGAAGGCTTTGTTGCCTCCCACGGCCGCTGGGTGAAGCGTGTTTCGGGCGGCGTGGTACGCAACACCAAGAGCACCCCGGACACGGTGGCCCTGGTGATCGGCGGCGGCTCCGGCCACTACCCGGCGTTCGCCGGCCTGGTGGGACAGGGCCTGGCGCACGGCGCAGCGATGGGCAACCTCTTCGCCTCCCCCTCGGCGCAGCAGGTCTACAACGTGGCCAAAGCATCCAACAACGGCGCCGGCGTGCTGCTGGGCTACGGCAACTACGCCGGCGATGTCCTGCACTTCAACCAGGCACAGGACCGCCTCCGCAAGGAAGGCATCGACTGCCGCAGCATCGCCGTCACCGACGACGTCTCTTCCGCCCCGCTGGCCGAACGCGCCAAACGCCGCGGCATCGCCGGGGACCTGACCGTCTTCAAGGTCGCCGCCGCCGCAGCGGAAGCCGGCTACTCCATGGACGACGTCGTCGCCATCGCCGAGCGCGCCAACGACCGCACCCGCTCCTTCGGCGTTGCCTTCACCGGCTGCACCCTGCCGGGCGCGGACCACCCGCTGTTCTCCGTCCCCGAGGGCCGGATGGCCGTGGGCATGGGCATCCACGGCGAACCCGGCATCGGCGAGACGGCCATCCCGACGGCGGATGAGCTCGCCGAGCTCCTGGTCGCCAAGCTCCTCACCGAAATCCCCGACGGCCTCGAGGCCGCCGGCGCTTCTGCCCGACCGCGCGTGGTGCCGATCCTCAACGGCCTGGGCAGCGTCAAGTACGAGGAACTCTTCGTGGTTTACCGCCGCGTCGCCCAGCTCCTGGCCGAGGCCGGCCTGGAAGCGGTGGACCCGCAGGTGGGCGAACTCGTGACCAGCTTCGACATGGCCGGCACGTCCCTCACCCTGTTCTGGCTCGACGACGCACTCGAGTCCCTCTGGAACGCCCCGGCGGACGCTCCGGCCTTCCGCCGCGGCGCCGTCACTGCGGCGGCACTGGACGCGTCCGACGGCGGCGAAGTGGCCGACGTCGAACTCTCCATCCCGGACTCGACGGCGGAGTCCCGCGCCGGTGCCGTCCGCATCCTCGCCGCGCTCGGCGCCGCCAAGGCCGTGGTGGAAGCGAATGCTGACGAACTGGGCCGGATCGACGCGATCGCCGGCGACGGTGATCACGGCATCGGCATGGAACGCGGCGTCCGCGCCGCCGTCGAAGCCGCAACGGACGCCGTCGCCCGCGGCGCCGGCGCGGCCACCACGCTGCACTTCGCCGCAGACGCCTGGTCCGACAAGGCAGGCGGCACGTCCGGCGCGCTCTGGGGCATGGCCCTGCGGGCCGTCGGTGACGCGGTCGGGGACGCCAACGCCCCCGACGCCGGAGCTGTCGCCGCCGGAGTCGCGGGTGCCGCGGCCGCGATCATGGACTTCGGCAAGGCCAAACCCGGGGACAAAACCCTGGTGGACGTCCTGGTCCCGTTCCGCGACGCCTTGGCAGCCGGAGTGCACGCCGGGCACTCCCTGACCGACGCGTGGGGCGCCGCCGCCACCGTCGCGCAGCAGGCCGCCGACGATACCGCCGCGCTGCTGCCCCTCATGGGCCGCGCCCGCCCGCACGCCGAGAAAAGCCTCGGAACCCCCGACGCCGGAGCGGTCTCCATGGCCCTGATCGTCCGGGCCATCCACAACACCTTCGGCGAGAAATCACCCGCCGGGAACACCCCCAGCACCAACTACACCCTCAGCAGCAACTCAGTCAAGGAGAACGCATGAGCGCCAAACTGCGCCTGGTCATCGGAGCCGACGACGCCGGATTCGACTACAAGGAAGCCCTCAAGGCTGACCTGGAGGCCTCCGACCTGGTCGAATCCGTGACCGACGTCGGGGTGGATGCCACCAGCCACACCCCCTACCCGTCCGTGGCCATCGCCGCCGCCGAACTTATCGCCGCCGGCAAGGCCGACCGTGCCCTGCTGGTCTGCGGCACCGGGCTCGGCGTAGCCATCGCCGCGAACAAGGTCCCCGGCATCCGCGCCGTCACCGCGCACGACAGCTACTCGGTTGAACGCTCCATCCTCTCCAACAACGTCCAGGTCCTCACCTTCGGCCAGCGCGTCGTCGGACTGGAACTCGCCCGCCGGCTCGCCAAGGAATGGCTCACCTACACCTTCGACGAAACCTCCGCCTCGGCAGAGAAAGTCACACTGATTAAGGACTATGAGGGTGTCACTTCCTGCTAAGAAACCGAAGGCCATCATCGGCGTCAGCCTGAAGATGTACTTCGGCTACCAGCGCTCGGTGGACTACTGCCGCGACGTGGCCGCGATCGCGTTCGCGCACCCGGCCATCCAGAGCCGCGACATTGAGCTGTTTGTGTTGCCCACCCTCCCGGTCCTTCCCGAAGCTGCCCGCATCCTGGGCACTGCAGGAGCCGCCGCGGGCGCCCAGGACATCTTCTGGGAAGACGAAGGCGCGTTCACCGGTGAAGTGGGCGGCAAAACCGTGGCCGAACTCGGCGGACGCTACGCCGAAGTGGGCCACGCCGAACGCCGCCGGATCTTCGGCGAAGATGACACCGTCATCGGGCTGAAGACGGCCGCCGCCTACCGCAACGGCCTCACGCCCATCCTGTGCGTCGGGGAACTTCACGCCGGTTCGCCGGAAGAGGCTATTGCGCAGTGCACCGCCGAGATCGATGCCGCCCTGAACCGCGCCGGGTCGCTGGGGCCCGTAGGCCGAACCATTGTGGCCTACGAGCCGCAGTGGGCCATCGGTGCCCCGGAACCCGCAAGCCCGGACTACATCAGCGCGGTCATCACCGGGCTGGACGCGCACCTGCGCGCCCTGCCCGGCCAGGCGGACAGCCGCGTGATCTACGGCGGCAGCGCCGGACCCGGCCTGATCACCAAGCTGGACTCCGCCGTCGCGGGCCTGTTCCTGGGCCGCTTCGCCCATGACCCGAAGGCACTAAAGACCATCCTGGACGAGACGGCCGCACGGCTGGCAGCAGCGGAGGTGGCGGTATGAGCCGCACCGGCCCGGGCTCACGGATCGGCCTGAGCAGCTACGCCTTCTTCTGGCAGCTCTCGGACAAGGTGACCGAACCGCTCAGCCTCCACCAGGCGCTGGAGCGGACCGCGGAACTCGGCGTGGACCTCTTCCAGGTCTGCGACTATGCCCCGTTGGAAGCGATGACGGACTCCGAACTGGATGCCGTCCGGGCCACAGCTGACCGGCTGGGCATGACCCTGGAGCTCGGCACCAAGGGCATCCGCCCGGAGCACCTAAGGAAATTCCTGCACATCGCCGGCATCCTGGGCTCGCCCCTGCTGCGGACCATGTTCAACGTCCCGGGCCACACCCCGACGGCGGAGGAAGCCGTGGCGATCTTCAAGGAGGTCCTGCCGGAGTTCGAAGCCGCGGGCGTCAAGATCGCGGTGGAAACCTACGAGCAGGTGCCCACCTCCCGGATCCTGGACGTGATCCGCGGAGTGGACAGCCCGTACCTCGGCATCTGCAGCGACCCGGCCAACACGGTCGCTGCGCTGGAGATGCCGCGCGAGGTGATTGACGCCGTCGCGCCTTACGTCCTGAACATGCACGTCAAGGACTTCGCGTTCAGCCGCAAGGACGGCTGGGTCGGGTTCACCTATGCCGGCGCACCGCTCGGCGAAGGCCTGCTCGACTACGAGTACATGGTCAGCAAATTCCAGCCGCACCAAAGAAGTATCAACCAGATCGTCGAACACTGGCTGCCGTGGCAGGACTCCGAGGCGGAGACCATCCGCCTAGAAAACCAGTGGACCCAACACAGCATCGAATTCCTAAGGAGCAAGTGAAATGTCAGCAGAAAAATTGACCGTCGCCGTCGTCGGAGCCGGTGGAAAAATGGGAATGCGCGTTTCCCGGAACCTCCAGAAGAGCGCCCACACCGTCTTCTACACCGAGAACTCCCCCGCCGGCCAGGAACGCGTCCAGGCCGAGGGCCGCGACATCACCTCCACTGAGGACGCCGTCAAGAACGCGGACGTGGTTATCCTCGCCGTCCCGGACACCGTCCTGGGCGTTGTGTCCGAGGGCGTTGTCCCCCAGATGAAGGCAGGCGCGATCCTGCTCACCCTGGACCCCGCCGCCGCCTACGCCGGCCTGCTGGCCAAGCGCGACGACGTCGTCCAGGCAGTTGCGCACCCGTGCCACCCGTCTGTGTTCCTGGAGCGCACCACCAAGGAAGAATGGGCCGACACCTTCGGCGGCGAGGGCGCCCCGCAGAACGTGGTTGCCGCGATTGACGAGGACGCCCCGGCAGCGACCCGCGATTCGGCCGAGGCAGTCATCCGCACCATCTACGCCCCCGTCATCGACGTCCACTGGGTCACCGTGAAGCAGCTCGCCATCCTCGAACCCACCCTGGTGGAAACCGTGGCCTGCATGATCGGCACCCTGCTCAACGAGGCGCTGCACGAGACCGTGCACACTGCCGGCGTTCCCGAGGAAGCGGCCAAGGCCATGCTGTTCGGCCACGTGCAGATCGCCCTGACCAACGCCCTCCGTGGCTCCAACCCGTTCTCCGAGGCGTGCGAAATCGCCATCCAGTACGGCAAGGACACCATCATCAAGGACGACTGGAAGAAGATCTTCGACGACTCCGAGCTGGACGGCGTCATCGCCAAAATGCTCAAGCTGGACGCTGTCAAGCGCTAAGCCTCAAGTGATAGCCCGGTGCGCGGCAGTTGCCGCGCACCGGGCTATTTGAGTTTCCTGCTGAGACTCCAGGTTGGAGTCGTCAACCCGTTGACAGAAAGTGATCGATAACTAATGATTGTGTTATCGATCACTTTAGTCAGGGTTGAGCAGCAAGAGCTCCATTCTGCAGCTTCATCTTCTGATGAACCCCGGTCGACACCGATTTCCTCCATACATCACGGACGTTCCTGTGCCACGCCGCAGTGGGCCCAACGCCCCAGTTAGGAAGCAATGAAACCGTCACTCCGCCCGGGCACCAGAGATGCCGTCTGCCGGGTTTCTCGACCGAAAGCTGCGCCATGAACGCCCTTTCCGAGCTCAGTAAGCTCAAGGGCAAGGGCCTGGGCGCTGAAGCCCGGGACACCAAGGCCGCCATGGTCTTCCTCGGCCCGTGGCTGGTAGGCCTTGTGGCAATCACGCTCGGCCCAATGCTGATCTCGCTGTACCTGTCCTTCACCGACTACAACCTCCTCCAGGAACCGAACCTCATAGGCTTCGAGAACTTCACGCGGATGCTGGAGGATTCACGCCTGCAGAACTCGCTGAAGGTCACCTTCATCTACGTTCTGGTGGGCGTTCCGCTCCAGCTGGCCGTGGCCCTGCTCATCGCATTAGTCCTGGACCGGGGCATCCGTGGCCTCCCGTTCTACCGGTCCGTGTTCTACCTGCCGTCCCTGCTCGGCGGCTCCGTCGCCGTCGCCATTTTGTGGAAGCAGATATTCGGCACCACCGGCCTGGTGAACCAGTTCCTGGCACTCGTCGGGATCGAAGGCCCGGGCTGGATCTCGGACCCCAGTACTGCCCTGAGTACCATCATCCTGCTGCACATCTGGACCTTCGGCAGCCCCATGATCATCTTCCTGGCCGGTCTCAGACAGATCCCCCACATGTACTACGAGGCGGCGCAGGTGGACGGCGCCTCCAAGGCGGCCCAGTTCTCCCGGATCACGTTGCCCCTGCTGAGCCCCATCATCTTTTTCAACTTGGTACTGCAGATCGTGGGCGCCTTCCAGTCCTTCACGCAGGCCTTCATTGTCTCCGGCGGCACCGGTGGCCCCTCGGATTCAACGATGTTCTTCACGCTGTACCTGTACCAGAAGGGCTTCGGCCAGTTCGACATGGGCTACGCCTCGGCCATGGCCTGGGTGCTCCTGCTCATCATCGGCGCCTTCACCGCCATCAACTTCTATGCCTCAAAGTTCTGGGTGTTCTATGACGACTGAAATCCGGCCCCGGCCCACCGCAACCACCAACCGCCGCACGCCAGGCACCAATGCCGGGCCGAACAAAACCTCCCGCCATCGGCCCAAGTCTCCAACCGAGATCCGCCTCCGGGCCCTGGCCAAGCATCTGGTCCTGATCGTCTCCGCCCTGGCCATGATCTACCCGCTGCTCTGGATGATCGCCTCTTCGTTGCGGCCCAACGATCTGATCTTCCGGGAACCCGGACTGCTGCTCTCGACGTTTGAAGCCAGCAACTACAGCGAGGGCTGGAATGCCCTGGCCAGCCCGTTTTCCACCTACCTGCTGAACTCAGCGGTGCTGGTAGTGGGCTGCATCATCGGGAACCTGGTCTCCTGCTCCATGGCCGCCTACGCCTTCGCCCGACTGAACTTCAAGGGTAAGAAGTGGCTGTTCGGGGCAATGCTTCTTTCGATCATGCTCCCCTTCCACGTGGTGATCGTTCCGCAGTACATCCTGTTCTCCCAGATCGGCTGGGTGAACACCTTCTGGCCCATCATCGTCCCGAAGCTCCTGGCCACCGATGCATTCTTCGTCTTCCTGATGGTCCAGTTCATCCGCGGCATCCCGAAGGACCTCGATGAAGCCGCACGGATCGACGGCGCCGGCCACGCCCGCATCTTCCTCCAGGTGATCCTGCCCCTGATGGTGCCGGCGCTGGCCACCACCACCATCTTCACCTTCATCTGGACGTGGAACGACTTCTTCAGCCAGCTGATCTACCTCACGGACCCAAAGATGTTCACCGTGCCGGTGGCGCTTAGAGCGTTCATCGACGCCACCGCGTCCACGTCCTGGGGTTCGTTGTTCGCGATGTCCATCGTGTCCCTGCTCCCCGTGTTTATCGCTTTCCTCCTTGGCCAAAAGTTCCTGGTCAAGGGCATCGCCACCACCGGCATCAAGTAGCCCCGAACAACAGCAGGCGCCGACGACGACGCCGCCCACGAAAGGACTCCCATGAACTACAGCCCAACCCGCCGGAGCTACCTGAAGCTCTCAGCCGCCGTCGCGGCATCCGTCCTGGCCCTGTCAGGGTGTGCCGCTGCCGGCACGCCCGCCGCGGACGAGACCGGACCCGTCACCCTCAGGTTCACCTGGTGGGGCGGCGATGCCCGACAGAAGGCAACCCAGCAGGTCATCGACGCTTTCCACGCGGAAAACCCCAACATCACAGTGGTGGGCGAATACAGCGACTGGAACGGCTACTGGGACAAGCTCGCCACGCAGGTGGCCGCGAACGACGCACCCGACATCATCCAGATGGACGAGAAGTACGTCCGCGAATATGGCGACCGCGGCGCGCTGCTGGACATCAAGAAACTCAGCGGTCTGGACACGTCCGGCATCGAACGGGACACCCTCAAGAGCGGCGAGGTGGACGGCAAGCTCGTGGGCCTGGTCACAGGCGTGGCCACGTTCTGCATCGCTGCCAACCCCAGCGTCCTCGCCAAGGCCGGGGTGGCCATGCCCGATGACACCACCTGGTCGTGGGAGGACTACAGGAAGCTCGGCGAACAGATCAGCGGCAGCGGCACAGGCGCCACCGGCGTCGGCGTCCAGTACGGCGACCAGGACCTCTATATCTGGGCCCGGCAGAACGGCGACCGGCTCTACGACGACGCCGGCAAGGTGGTCATCAAGCCCGAAACCCTCGTCTCCTTCTGGAAGCACACGCTGGAGCTGTCCACGTTCGGTGCCGGGCCCAAGCCCTCGGCAATCATTGAAAACGCCTCGGCATCGCTGAACCAGACAGCCCTCGCCAAGAACGAAATGGGCCTTGCCGGCGTGTTCAGCACGCAACTGACGGCATTCTCGGGTGCCGCCGGCCAGGAGCTTAAGCTGCTGCGCCTTCCAGGCGAATCAAGTGCTGAGGAACGCGGCGCCTACTACAAGCCGTCCATGTTCTGGTCCGTTTCGTCCCGATCCAAGCACCAAAAGGCCGCGGAGAAGTTTCTGAACTACCTGACCAACAGCCAGACGGCCGGCGACATCATGCTGACCGAACGCGGCATCCCCGCAAACACCAAGATCCGTGAGGCCATCGGGCCCAGGCTGAACGCCACGGACAAGGCCGCCATCGACTTCACCGACGCCATCGCCGACGAGGTCCGGCCCGCCCCGCCCATCACACCCGCCGGCGGAAGCACCATCCTGGACATCCTCAGCCGCTACACCTCGGACATCCTCTTCGAGCGGACCACGCCCGAAAAGGCCGCGCAGCCCTTCATTGACGAACTCTCCTCCTCACTCCGGAAGTAGCCATGACTGACAAAAACAATCACGACGCCGGCACGCCACTACGCGTCGCCTTCATCGGCACCGGCGGCATCGCCAACGCCCACGCCGAAGCCCTGCAACAACAGCCTGGTGTGGAACTGGCCGCCGCCATCGACATCGACCCGTCCCGTGCGGAGTCCTTCGCCGCGAAGTGGGGCGTCACCCGCACAGCGGCGAACCTCCAAGAGGCGGTCGACGGCGGCGGGCTGGATGTCGTAGCCATCTGCACCCCACCATCGAGCCACTTTCCGCTGGCACTGGAGGCGCTCTCGCTCGGCCTGCACGCCGTCATCGAAAAACCCCCGGCACTGTCCTTGAGCCAGATGCGCCAGCTCGAAGCAGCCGAGGCAGAATCCGAGGGATCCCTGAGCTGCATCTTCCAGCACCGGTTCGGGTCCGGCGCCCAGCGGCTGCTCGCCCTGCAGCGTTCCGGCGCCCTCGGCCGGCAGCTCGTGGGAACCTGCAACACCCTGTGGTTCCGCGACCAGCCCTACTTCGATGTGCCGTGGCGCGGATTATGGGACGTGGAAGGCGGCGGGCCCACCATGGGCCACGGCATCCACCAGTTCGACCTGCTCCTGCACCTGTGGGGCCCGTGGTCCGAGGTGACGGCCTTCGCCGGCAAGCTCGCCCGGAAGACCGACACCGAAGATGCCTCCGCCGCGGTGGTCCGCTTCGAGTCCGGCGCGATCGCCACCGTCATCAACTCCGTGATCTCGCCGCGCGAAACCTCCTACCTCCGGCTGGACTACGAAAACGCGACGGTCGAACTCGACCATCTCTACGGCTACGGCGACCACAACTGGACGGTGACCCCGGCACCCGGCCATGACGCCGTCGTCGGCCTCTGGACCCAGGGTGAGGACCACGCAAGCGGTCACGCGGCGCAGTACGCGGCCATTATCAGCAGCCTGCACAGTGGCGTCGCCGCGCCGGTGTCCATCACCGATGCCTACGCCACCATGGAGCTCGCCGCCGCGATCTACGCGTCCAGCGTCAGTGCACGCACCATCACGCGCGGCCAGATCGACGAATCCAGCCCGTTCTTCAGCCGCATGGACGGCCACCTTGAACCGTGGAAGCAAGAGGAAGCACTCAACGCATGAGCACATCAACAGCACTCACTTGGCGCGATGACAACCAGTCCCTGACCGTCTCGCTCGGGGAGCTGGACATCGCCACGTACACGTACGACGCCACGGACGAGCAGCGCGAATCACCGCGGCCGTTCTTCCATCCGCTGCGCTCCACCGCCGGGGAAACCGTCAGCGTCTACCGGCCCTGGGACCACGTGTGGCACAAGGGCATCGCATGGTCACTTCCCCACTTCGGCGACGACAACTTCTGGGGCGGCCCCAGCTATCGCCGCGGGGAAGACTACAAGTGGCTGCCCAATAACGGCTGCATGCGGCACGACCGCGTCATCGACACAGGGCTCGACGGCGCCGCCTTCCGTTTCACGCACGCGCTCAGCTGGTGGACGCAGGACGGGAACAAGGTTGTGGACGAGGTCCGCAGCATCAGGATCAGCCCTGGCGCTGACGGCAGCTCCTGGACGCTGGTCTTCGAAACCGAAATGACCAACGTCTCCGGCAGCGACATCCAGATCGGCTCCCCCACTACCGAAGGCCGGGAGAATGCAGGCTACGGCGGCCTGTTCTGGCGCGGGCCGCGCGAATTCGCCGGCGGCCGGATTGCCGGCCCCGGCGGAACAACCGGCGAGGCGCTGCGCGGCACCCGCGGTCCGTGGCTCGCCTTTGTGGGCCAGCACGATGACAGCTGCCGCTTCTCCACTGTGCTGATCGCCGATGACACCGCCAACGACCAGCACCCGCCGGAGTGGTTTGCCCGGTCCGAGCCTTTTGCCTGCTTCGGCCCGGCCCCGTTCTTCAGCGAGGAAATCACCTTCGCCAGCGGAGCCACCATGGTCAACCGGTACGCCGTGGTGATCGCCGATGGCGACTCCGACGGCGAGCGGCTCGACATCCTCGCGGCGGCCGCTGCCGCGTCGCTGCAGCAACAAAAGGTGGCGTCGGACGGATGACGGCAACCCGGCAGACGGCACCCTTCCCCGGCGCGGTGGCCCTCACCCGGCTCGGCGTCTACGACTGGGAGGCAGCCGACGGCGTGTGCGGCGGATCGCCCCACATGCACACAGCCTCGACCGAGGCCTACCTGGTGCTGGCGGGAACGGGACGCGTGGAAACGGTCACGTCCTCCGGCTACGAGTCCCACGACTTGGCCCTCAACGACCTCCTGTGGTTCAGTCCGGGAACGATCCATCGGATCGTTAACACCGGCAACCTGGACATCCTGGCCATCATGCAGAACGGGGGGCTGCCGGAAGCCGGCGACGCGGTCCTCACGTTCGAGGCGGACGTTGTTGCGGACCCCGGAAGGTATGCGCGGGCTGCCGCGCTCGACGGCGGGTCCGACCCGGCGTCGGAACCGCCGTCTCACGCTGCCCGCACCAGACGGGACGCGGCGCTGGCCGGTTACCAGCACCTGAAGAACGCGGCGCTGGCGGGGAACTTCGACGCCGTCGAGCAGTTCCACCGCGACGCCGTCCGGCTGGTCCAGTCCCGGGTCCCGGGGTGGCAGGAACTCTGGACCGAGCGGATCGCCCCCGAGGCGGCACGGACGGAGAAATGGCTGGCGGACCTGGCCAAGGGTCGGTTCAACCACTTCAAGGACGCGGCCGTGTCCAGGACGGCGCCGGTCAACCCGGACCTGGTTTTCGGCATGTGCGGGATGCTGCAGAAATGGGACTCCGGCGGACCCGCCTGAGTCACGGAGGCGGGTGCGTCCGCGGCAAAGCGGGAGGGATTAGGCTGGACCCGGATCCCTCCCGCGACACCCGCAGGACGAAAATCTGAAGGGACGTCCCATGGTGCAAGCAGCTGCAGGACCGGGCCGGTCAAAGGCACCCACTATCTATGACGTGGCGGACCTGGCCGGTGTATCCCATCAGACTGTGTCCCGTTATCTGCGTGACAAGTCGAAACTGAAGCCGGCGACGGTGGAGCGCGTTGAAGTGGCGTTGTCGCAGCTGAACTACACACCGAATCTCGCAGCGCGGTCGCTGCGATCGCGTGAGCTCTACCGAGTCGTGGTGGTGGTTCCCGAGGCCTCCCTGTACTTTCCGGCGCGCATGCTCACCGGCGCTTCCAGTGCGGCCCATTCTGCGGGCTACCGCGTTGACGTAATCGCCATGGAGGGAACCGCCGAGGCCCGCGCACAACAGCTGTGCAACCTGCTGTCCGGAGAGGACATCGCCGGGATCCTGTCTTTTGTGCCCCGACCCAAGTCTGCTGTCGCTGTCGATAGCGAATCATCGGTCCCGTTGGTGGTGGCCGGCGAGTACGACAACAAAATGCGCGCCCGCGGCAGCCTGGCGGACGGCACGGCCGCAGCAAAAATCGTCCAATACCTGGCCTCGCTGGGGCACCGGAATTTCTTCCACGTTGCCGGACCCGCCGCCTGGCCGTCCGCCCGCAACCGCAAGGCAGCCTACGAGGAAGCCATTGCGGAACTGGGATTGACGTCCGTGGGCATCGCGGCCGGCGACTGGTCCCCGGCGTCCGGCTACGCTGCCGGCAAGAAGATTGCCGGCCTGAAGGACGTAACCGCCGTTGTGGCGGGGAACGACCAGATGGCCATTGGCGTCATCCGTGCCTTGCACGAGCGTGGCATACCGGTACCGGGGGAAGTCAGCGTGTTCGGCTGGGACGACATGTCCGAATCCTCGTTCCTGATTCCGTCCCTTTCAACTGTGCACATGGACCTTGAAACGCTCGGCGCCCGGAGCATGAAGGAACTCATCGCACGGATTCGCGGCGTTAACACATCGACCGAAACCCTGGTGCTGGACCCCATGGAGTTGGTCATGCGGGAGTCGACGGGACCAGTGAGGGCCTCGGGCGGACAGGCTTAGCCTGCTGCTCCCCTAGTCCTCCAGAACACCGTTGCGGAGACGGTTGACCACTTCGGTCAGCATGGCGAGTCCGGCCACGATGTCGTCGTCCGTGGTGTATTCGTGTTCGTTGTGGGAGATTCCGTCCACGCTCGGGACGAACAGCATGACGGTGGGGACCAGGTCCTTCATGTTGATTGAATCGTGCCCGGCGAGGGTCATGACCTGCTTGCTGGACAGGCCCAGGTCCGCGGCAACCTTCGCTGCGAGCTCCACGCCTTCGGTCTGGTACGGGGTGACCGGCCACGAGTGTGAGTGGTTCCGCTCCACACTGATGTTGGCGGCGCGTTCAATGAACTGGCAGAGCTGTTTTTGGCGCGGGTGCATGAGATCCCCGAGTACGCCGGTAGCACTGTGGGCATGGCGGAACTGCGGGTTACGGCGCGCGAAACGTTCCACCGCCTGGTGGACGGGCTGCGCGACAAGGAACTGCAGCGGTCCGGACGCAACGGCGATCACGACTCGCTGATGCGGTTCTCGTTGGAGCTGGGCGCAAAAAGGGCGCGCGCCGGAATCTCCCCCGAAGCCCTCACCTCCGCTGTCCGGCTTGACTTCAGCATTCTGTGGGAGGACCTGCTGCAGATCTCCGAGCCCCAGGACGCGGCGCTGCTCACGTCCCGGGTGGACCGGGTGTGGCGGGTGGTGGACGAATTCGACGCACACACGCACTCAAGCTATTCGGCCGAGCGGGTCCGCATGGCCCAGGAGGAATCCAGTATCCGGCGCGAATTCATCGCCCGGCTGTTCAGCAAGTCCGAACTCTCGGCGGACACCATCAGCCAGGCGTCCGCCGCCCTGGTCGCCGACCCCGACGCCCTGTACTCGATTGTGGCCGCCAGCGCGGAGGCAGCCACCAAGCTCCGCGCCTTTGCCCAGGGGCCCCAGTCCTCGCAGCGGCTTTTTGGCCACGAGTTCGGCGGCAGCACGTATGTCTTCGGGCAATTGGGTAAGGCCCCGGCCGGCGGGCGGCATCCCGCGGGGCCGTTTATCCCGGCCGGCATCGCCGGGATCCCCTGCGGCTGAATCGACCTTGCCGTTCCCGCCCAGGTGGCCAGGCTGGTAGTGGCGTGGGCCTGACGTCTGCGAGCGTCACCAGTGGCGGCGCCCGCCCAAGCCACACCCCCTTGACCGTGGGGCGCAACGGTGCCGTAATGAAGTTGAGTGGAGGAGGACGATCGTGGACGTCTTGGAATCCGTGTCCAAGGGAATGCGCGTTGTGGATGCGTCGGGCGATGATATCGGTGCGGTTGAGCGCATCGTTCCGCCCAACACTAAGGCAGAAGTGTTCGAAGAAGCCGCCACGGCTTCCCAACAGGATTTGATCAACCTCGGGCTGAGTGCTGTCTTCGGCAGGGAACCGAAAGTACCCGAGCTGATGGCCCGGCGGTTGTTCCATTCGGGCTACATCAAAATCGATGCCCGCGGATTCTGGGCAAGCGACTC
>NZ_JAKFFD010000166.1:0-23420 GCF_036675385.1 Pseudarthrobacter sp.
GGCCCGCGACGGCCTGGGCGGCGTCGTCGTAACCGCTGGCGGCATGGACCTTCACGGCAGCGAACATGGCTTCCATCCCCACGGTCCCCGACAGTACGGTAAGGCAAAGCTCAGCCTGCCAGCGAGCCAGGTCCCCACACATCGCGGACGGACCAGGTGCTGAAGGGCAATCAGCCGGACCAGTTGCAGCCGGGCTGGCTGCTGGATCCACGGCCGTCCCACGAAGCACACCGGCCATCTGCAGAGCAGAGGCCGCGATGGTCTCCAGAATCTCTGCCGCTGCCGTGTTGTCCATACCTCCATCATGTCGAGGGGGTACGACATTTTAGGGTGACAGACTCCACACCCGGCATGACAGGTCAGAACGCCCCGCGCTAGTAGCGTGTTCACCTCCGCCGCACTCCTGAAGGACATCACGATCAACCGCTCCGCCGCCACCAAAGCACTGACGCTGTTAACCACGCTGCTTCTCGCCGGCGCCCTCACCGGCGTCCTCACCGGTTGTGACGCCGCAGCCCAGGCCGCAACGCACGCCGCAAACAAGGTGGCCGAAGCGGTCAGGGAAGCACCGCCGTCGGGCAACTCCGGCGAATCATCTGTGAGCCCAGCCGACGTGGCAACGGCCCTCGCCCAGCTGGAGACTATCCCGGTGAAGGGGCGCGCACCCAAGACCGGCTACACCCGCGAGGAATTCGGCCCCGCGTGGGCGGACGTCGACCGAAACGGCTGCGATACCCGAAACGACATCCTCGCCAGGGACCTCGACGGCGAGACGTTCAAGCCCGGCACGCAGAACTGCGTCGTTGTGACCGGTACGCTGGCCGACAAATACACAGGCACAACCATCGACTTTGTCCGTGGCAACACCACCAGCTCCGCCGTCCAGATCGACCACCTGGTTGCCCTCAGCGACGCCTGGCAGAAGGGCGCCCAGCAGCTCAGCGCCGAACAGCGCAGGCAGTTGGCCAATGATCCCCTGAACCTCATGGCTGCCGACGGGCCCACCAACAGCGCCAAGGGCGACAAGGATGCGGCCACCTGGCTCCCGCCCAACAAGGCGTTCCGGTGCGAATACGTAGCCCGCCAGACCGCCGTGAAGGCCAACTACAGCCTGTGGGTCACCCAGGCCGAGCGGGACGCGATCGCAGGTATCCTGGCAGCCTGCAGTTAGACGGCCCCGGGACGCGAACGAGAGCTCAGTCCTTGAACAGGCCCGCGAGGTCCTCGGCCGTGATCGACCCGCTGGACAGGGCGTCGCCTTCCATGACATCCGCGAACAGCTGCGACTTCCGGGCTTTCAGGGCCATGACCTTTTCCTCGATCGTGTCCTTGGCCACCAGCCGGTAGACCATCACATTCCGGGCCTGCCCGATCCGGTGCGTCCGGTCCACGGCCTGCGCCTCGGACGCGGGGTTCCACCAGGGATCCAACAGGAAAACGTAGTCGGCCTCGGTCAGGTTCAGGCCAAAGCCGCCGGCCTTCAGCGAAATCAGGAACACCGGCGCGCTGCCGTTCTTGAATTCGTTGACGACGTCGGTACGGTTCCGGGTGCCGCCGTCGAGATAGCAGAACTCGATCTTCTCCTCCACAAGCCGCTCGCGGACCTTGCCGAGGAAACCGGTGAACTGGCTGAAGATCAGCGCCCGGTGGCCCTCCGCGACCAGATCCTCCAGCTGCTCAAACAGCACGTCCAGCTTCGAAGAGCGGACGCCGGACAGCGACGGATCGACCAGCGACGCGTCCAGGCTGAGCTGACGCAGCAGGGTCAGTGACTGGAAGATGGTGAACCGGTTCTTGTTCACGTCCTCGATCAGGCCCAGGATCTTCTGCCGCTCGCGCTGCAGGTGTGTCTGGTAGACCTTCTGGTGGCGCGGGTTCAGCACCACCTCAAGGATCTGCTCCTGCTTGGGCGGCAGGTCCTGGATGACCTGGTCCTTGGTGCGGCGCATCATCAGCGGACGGACGCGACGGCGGAGCTTGTCCAACTGCCCCTTGTCGCCGTTCTTTTCCACCGGCTTCTGGTAGTACTCGGCGAACCGTTTGGGGCTGGAGAACAGGCCCGGCGCCACGATGGACGTCAGCGCCCAGAACTCCATGAGGTTGTTCTCCAGCGGGGTGCCGGTGATGGCCAGCTTGAACGCCGCGGGCAGCTTCCGGGCGCACTGGTAGGCCTTGGACTGGTGGTTCTTCACAAACTGGGCCTCATCGAGCACCAGCCCGGCCCAGGTTTTGGAGGCGTAGGAGTCGTAGTCGATCCGGAACAGCGCGTAGGACGTGATCACGATGTCCGCGCCGGCGAGTTCAACGGCCGCGTCCTGGCTGTTTTTGGCGAACGTTTCGCTCACGATACGGACCGTGAGGCCGGGAGCGAAGCGTGCGGCTTCCGCCGCCCAGTTGCCCACGACGCTGGTGGGGGCCACCACCAAAAAGGGAGTCACGCCGTCGGGCGCTGGAACGCCGGGCGCTGCAATTTGCGCCCCGGCAGAATCAGCACCCTCAGGCGCAGCCTGCTCCTTCGCGGCGCACATCAGGGCGAGCGCCTGGACGGTCTTGCCGAGGCCCATGTCGTCGGCGAGGATCCCGCCGAGGCTGTGCCGGTACAGGAAGCTGAGCCAGTTGTAGCCCTCCAGCTGGTAGGGCCGCAGCTCGGCATTGAGCGAGGGAGGCAGCGGCAGCCCGTTGATCCCGCCTTCGAGCAGCCCGCCCACGGCCTCACGCCAGGCGGCGGCCTGCTCATCGACAATGCCAAGCTGCGCGAGCTCGTCCCAGAGCCCGGCCTGGAAACGGCTGATCTGCAGCGGGGCGTCCTTGTTGTCCTGCAGCGAGCGGGCCTCCTCGATGAGGGCGCGCAGCTGGTGCAGTTCCGGCAGGTCCAGCGAGAAGTAGGCGCCGCTGGGCAGGAGCATCTTGGTCTGGCCCGCGGCCAGTGCGGAGAATACGGCGGCAAAAGAAACCGGCTGCCCCTCCAAAGAAATCTGGATGCCAAGATCGAACCAGTCGCGCTGTTCGGTGGCCTTGGTGGAGATGGAAACGACCGGCGCTTCCTCGGCCTCGCGGTAGTCGGCGATGTCCCCGGCAGTGTCCACTGATACGTCCGGCGCGTTCCGGAGCTCGGGCAGGACGTCCTCGGTGAAGGCCAGGGTGTCCAGGCCGCTCAGTTCGGCGGACGCGGACAGGCGGGGCGTGCCCCAGCCGCCGGTGGCCGATTCGCCCATGGCCGGAACAACGTTCCACGGCTGGCCGATGCCCTCCAGGATGCGGGCCTCGGCGGTGTCGTCGCGGTAGCCGTGGTCGCCGGGGTGCCGCCACAGCGGTTGGGCCGTGACCAGGGTTCCGGACTTGTAGTGCCATTCCCAATGCAGCCGGACCCGGTGGTCCGCGCCGTAGTTGGCCAGCAGGGAAAGGGTGGGGAGGGCCAGGGCGGGCAGCGCCACCGACTCATCCGTCGCCGTGACCCGGGCAGCCTGCTTGAGCTTCGGGTAGAAGCCGGTGAGGAAGCGCGTCTCATCCTTCGCCGGAATGTGCAGGGTGCTGCCGGCCGTGACGAACGTCAGCAGTTCCTCGCTCAGCCCGTTTTCCAGCGGGGCCAGCGTGATCACGTTGTCCGCGGAAACACCGGGCAGCGCCTCCCCGCCCGTGGTCAGGAAAATGCCGTGCGCGGGGCGGCCAATGGTCCCCACTGACGCCGGATCAACGTCTTCCCCCTCAACGGTGATGGTGGGCGCGAGCTCCAGCCCGCCGTCGTCGTGCGTTGCGCCGGGAGCCGCAGCGTCCCCACTGACGGACGCGCCGTAACGGCTCAAATTAAGCCCGACGGCGGCGGGGGACTCCGCGAGCCGCACCGGCTCGGTGCCGCGGCTGTGCACCAGGGCGAGGCCGATCTTTTTGGCGTCGGTGAGCAGGCTCCACATGTTCTTCCCGGCGAACGTGTTCAGGCCCAGCCACAACGCGGAGGAGTTATGAACCCGGTTGGCGGCGGCGGTGTGGGCGGCCAGGAACGCCTGCATCCACTCGATGTGCGCCTCGTTGCATTCGCGGCGGAAGTTCAGGTAGCTCAGCGTGTTCCAGGAGACGTCGCCGCGGATCCACTTGCCCTTGGCGCCCATGATCACGGGCCGGGCCTTGAGCTGGCGGACGCTGCGGAGCGGGTCGCGGCGGCCTGTGTAGGAGAAGTGCGGCGCCGGTTCCTCGATCTCGAACTGGAGGGCCAGCGGGATGCCGCTGATGGACTGCGTGATGCCCGGCTGCGAAATGAGCGGGCTCAGTGCCTGCTCCCAGTCGGCCAGGTCCAGGTTGGCGGGTTGGCGGGAAAGCCGCGACACTTCAGCCGGGGCCAGGAGCTGGACGCGGATGGCCGGGTTGTCCTCGGCGGCGAACAGCAGCGCGGCCACGTGCTTGCAGTCCTTGCGGACGGGGCAGCTGCAGACACCCACGGTGCAGCTCCAGCCGCCCGATTTCCGCACCAGCTTGGCCGTGGTGGAGTACGGGACGTCGGCACCTCCCCGGACCTTGCCCAGCATCAGCCCGGTGGCGGCGTCGAACGACATTCCGGAAACCCGGCTTCCCATGGCATACGCCAACCCGGCCGCGAGGGAGCGGTCGTTAATGGCGGGGGTCTGTATTGCCAGTGCCGCACTCTCGTCCGGTTGGGATGGCATGGTGCGCGCTACTTTCAGCTGGCCACGGGGGTGCCGTGTCCGATCGGAGGTTATCTGCTTCATCTTAGTTCGCCCGGCGGGAGCCTGAAACTTCGCCTGACGTTCACTTCCGCCTCAACACGGCGCCGCCCCCGCCGACGTAGCGTGAAAGTGTCCTGAGCAGCACCGAAGCATTCAGCAGTGAGGAATCCCATGACCATGAGCCAGAACCCTGTCGTCCTGACCAAGGCCAGCATCGATGCAGGCAGCGAGGAGGTCGTAGATGCCAACGTTTATGTGGTGAACGCCATGTACGGGAAACTGCTCGACGCCGGCGAGATCGCGCCCGCGGCGCTCGGCAGCTACTACGTTGACTTCTACGTCACGCAGTCCTTGGAGGGCGGCTTCGCCCAGTACGTGTTCACCGCGGACCGCGACGAAGTGGACCCGCTCATCCGCGAGGGCCTCGCCGGCATGGGCGCAAACGCCCACCTGGAACTCTTCAACCGGACCGTTGCGGCGTTTGATGCCTTGTCCGACGAAGACGAAGAGCGCTACCTCGACGGCGACCTGGACACCGAGGAAGAGTCCAACGACGCCGTGCGCACCATTGAAGAGCTCGACGGCGAGTTCGAGGAACTGTTCGAAACCGAAAACATCACGGCGCTCAACGCCGCCTGGCTCCTGTCCCAGGAGGGCCTGCTGGTGCTCGACGAAGAAGAGCTGGATGCCTACATCGAGCGTCAGGTTGCGCTCATCCCCAACCTGGAGGAGCGCCAGGCCGCGGCCGACGAGGAAGCGCTGGAGGACGCCCCGGATTTCGAGGTCATCATCCGCGAACTGTGCGACATCGCCGGCTATGCGCTGCAGAAGATCACCATGGGCGACCCCAACTACATGCACGACGGCGAGAAGACGCTGGCCTGGCACTTCACCACGGACCACGGCGACTTCATCATGGTCGAGGACGACGACGAGGCGTTCATGATCAACCCGGAGACCCAGGAAATCGTCGCCGCCGTTGAGTTCGAGGAATCGGACGACGACGAGATGATCGACGCGTAGGACCCTCACCACGGCTGCGGGCCGGGTTCGTCGGAAGTTTCCGGCGACCCGGCCCGCCGTCGTTCCGGCTGTTAGGTGTTCTGGTCCAGCGCCCTGGCGAGGATTTCCAGCAGTTCCTCGTCCACCTGGTCCACAGACGTGAGCCGGACGCGGCGGTCGAAGGGATCATCGGCCCGGGCCTTCAGGGCTTCCAAACGCCCTCCGGCGGCTGCGTCGAGGCGGAGTGTGTCCAGGCGCAGCGCGACGTCCACGGCGGTGTTGGTGGTCCGGGTGACCTGGGCGAACTTCCGGCGCGGGCTGTGGAGCGAGACGTAGCCCTTCCGCATCTGGATCTCCACGCCCTCGGTGGCCGCCGCCCACGCCAGGAGCGCGTCGGCGATGGGCCGCAGCTCCGGGTGGTTGATGTACTGGCCGTCGATGAGCTCGTCGGCGTCGCGCAGCATGAATTCCGGGTAGCCGAACAGCTCCCACGAGACGGCGTACTGCGCATAGCCTGTGACGCCGTGCTCGTCGCGCATCCAGTGGCGTAGCTCGGCGTCGTTCCTCAAGCCTGCGGAGCGTGCCTGCTCGGCCCAGTACCCGACGTCCTGCCCCGTCTTTCGAAGGAGCAGGGCTTTGTTGCTGTCCACCATGGTCTGCCAGGTCTTGGCCGATTTCCGGGGTTCCTGGGTGTTGGGCATGCTTCGATCGTAGTGGCGGGCTGCGGCACCTGTTGAAGGAATTTTGGGGCAGCCGTAACTTTCCCGGTCCGGCCAGCGATGAAGGGGGTGAAGGGTTCCTCACGGAGCCGGATCTGAATTGTTCCCTAGGTTTTGGAGTGTCATATGTCGTTGTTCACTGTTCTCGCCACCAGCAAAATCGCCGCCGGAGTACTCGCCGCGGGCACCCTGGCCGTCGGTGGAACCGGCGTCGCAGCTGCTTCCGGCGTCCTCCCGGCCGATGCACAGCAGACCGCCCACGAACTGCTCGGCGCCCCCGCCCCCAAGCTGGCCGCTGACGCCACCGAGTCGGCTTCCGCAAACGCTTCCGGCGATGCAGCAGTAACCGGCGAAGCAGCCGTCTCCGACGATGAGGTCGCAGCCGAGGCCAACGCCTCCGCCGCTGCCGGCACCGCAGTGGACGCAGCTGGCGCCGCAGCCTTTGGCCTCTGCACCGCTTTCACCCACGGTGGACTGAACGAAGCCTCCGAGGGCTTCTCCTCGCTGGTCATCGCCGCTGAGGGCGAAACCAACGTTGACGCCTTCTGCGCTGATGTTGTTGCGAAGGGTGCCGGTTCCGCTGACGCCGACGCTTCCGGCGAGGGTTCCGCCGCCGTAAAGGCTGAGCGCCCCGAACTGCCCGCAGTGCCGGCAGTCCCCGCCGTACCGGCAGTTCCGGGTGTCGACGGCGAGCCTTCCGTTCCCGCCGTTCCTGCTGTTCCCGCCGTACCGGGCAACGTTGTAGACGTTCCCGCCGTTTCCGGCCACTAGGACCTGCTCAGCTAGTGTGGACTGCGGGAACCGGCTCCGGACGGACCGGATTCCCGCAGTCCGCATGGCAGCCAGATAGCTGACCGACCGCAGCTGACCGACAGCAGCGGAGCACGCCGCGCCGAATACCGGGATGAGCCACTCCGCTGCCCGGGATGGAGGAGCCACTGGTGCTAGACACTTTGGCCGAAGAAGACATAGATACATTTGCAGACACAGCCGGTGCTGATCCGGCTGTGCTCTTCGGCGCTGTCTATCGAACCTTGTCCGGAGCGGTCCTGGGTTACCTCAAGGCCCGTGGCGTGGATGATCCCGAGGCTGTCACCCAGGATGTGTTCCTGGCATTTTTCCCCAAGATTGGTGAGCTGACCGGCGGCCTTCAGGGCGCCAAGTCGTTGGTGTTCTCCATCGCCCACGCCCGGATGGTGGATTACTACCGGCGGGTTGAACGCCGGCCGGTCTTCACTCCGTACGACCCCCTGCAGGACGGGCGCAGCACGGCGTCCGCGGAGGACCACGCCCTGGGCCACAGCGGCGGCGCGGCTGCCCTGCTTGAAGGCCTCGCCGATGAACACCGCGAGGTGCTGGCACTGCGGGTGGTGGCCGACCTTTCCATCGAACAGGTGGCCGGCATCATGGGCAAGTCCCAGGGTGCCATCAAGCAGCTCCAACGCAGGGCGCTGCAAAACCTCAAGGACCAGACTCTTAGAAGAAACCAGGCAGATCATGAGTGACACCGCAGGCTCACGCAACGGTTCCCGCGAGGACGCGTCTGTTGACCGGTTGCTGCTGGAGGCAGGGCTGGGCGACGACGGCGGCCTCCGCCCCGTTCTGCTGGAGCTCCGGGCGCTCGCAGCCGAGCAGCCGGTACCTTCCGAGGCGGTTGCCGCGCTTATGAGGCCTGCGGTGACACAAACTCCTGCGGTGACACAAACTCCTGCGGTGACACAAACTCCTGCGGTGACACAGACTCCTGTCGTGGCACAGACTGTTGTCCTGACGCCTGCACCGAGCCACGCGGCACCGACCCGTCACCTGGCGGTGGCGGCATCCCCTCACTCAGAGCCCGCCGTAGCCCCCGCCGAGGCAACCGGCCAGGTCACGGCGGCCACCGACGAGCTTGCCGCCCGCCGTCGTGCCAAGCGCAGGATCACCTTCACCACCCTGTCCGTGGCCGTCTCGCTGGCGGCCGGCGGCGCCGTTGCCGTGGCCTCCGACCAGGGGATCCGGGATTCCCTCGGCCAGGTCAACCACGCAGTTACATCCTTCGTGTCCACCGTTGGCGGCGGGCCTGCGCCCGCGCCGGTGGAGACCCCGGCTCCGGGACCGGGCCAGCCCGCCGTCCCTGCCGTAGGACCCACCGGGACGGCTGACACTGTGCCGGTTCCGGCCGTACCGGGATCCGGTTCCAGCCAGGCCACGGAGCCCGCTCCGGCCCCTTCAGGTTCAGCGCCGGCAGTGCCCCTGCCAGACCTTCCCCTCCCCGAAAACGTCACACCGGGTATGCCGGGTGGGCCGCTGAACGGCCAGGGACAGCCCCCGGCTCTGCCCCTGCCGGCCACGCCTCCAGTCCCGCTGCCGGGCCTCCACCCTTAAGCGGTCAATCGGTAGGCGGTTCGTCCGTGGGCGGTCGATCCGTAAGCGCCAGAACCGCCAGTAGCCAGAACCGCCAGTAGCCAGAACCGTCAAGTAGCCGGAACCGTCAGGTAGCCAGAACTATCAGTAGCCTGACGCCGCTGTCCGGATCATTTCCCCGGCCGGCGAGGCCAGGTACCAGACGCCGTTGACGCCCTGCCCCAGCACGTCTCCGGGCTTCTTGTCCTGCGCGAAGTAGTACAGCGGCAGCCCATTCAGGGTCACCTGCTTGGCCCCGTCCGGCGTCGTGATTGTCCCCAGCGTGCCGGTGACGCCTTCGGCGGCAGGCTTGGCCTCGGTGGTGAGGACCGGTGGCCACGCGGTCAGGCACGCTCCCGTGCAGGCGCTGGTACCGGAATCCTTCACGTCCTTGGTGAAGAAATAGACGCTCATGCCCGCGGCGTCCACCACGATGTTGCCGGCGCTGGAGGATGCTGTCTTGAGGTCGACGGCGGCCGCTGCGGTGGGGGAGCCGGTGGTCGGGGCGGCGGACGTGGCGGCCGGGCTGGTGGCCGCCGGAGTGGTTGCGGTGGTTCCGGGGCTGCCGCCGCAGCCGGAAAGTGCGGCTATGAGAGCCGCTGCGGCAAGACCTGTGCACAAATGCTGTTTCATGGGATGCTCCTCGGCTGGGGCCCGGCGTAGGTCACCGGACGCTAACCCGTACGACGCACCAGGGTGAAGAATGGTTCAAGAACCGGTCCCCCTGTTTCCGGCGCCAGTTCCGATGGACCACCGCCAGTGAACCTTTTGCGTGCGCGGGACGTCGTATCTGCCGGAAGCTGCAGGGACCGCCGGGACGCGGATCAGGGACAGGAGGGCGGCATGCCGCTGGACGAGGACGTGGTGGCTGCGATCTACCGCGAACACGGCTCCGCCCTCCGCCGTTTTGTGCTCAGCGCCTCCCGCGACCCACAGCTGGCAGAGGACGTGGTCCAGGAGACCGTGCTGCGCGTCTGGCAGCAGGCCCCGGACATCACCGGGAGCCTCCGCAGCTACCTGTTCCGTACAGCGCGGAACATCATGATCGACAACTACCGCAAAGCCCAAAGGCGCCCCGCCGAAGTGATGGAACGCGAACTCGCCGATCCCGCCGAGGCCGTGGAACGCGTGGATGAACTCCTGAACCGCGTGCTGATGGAAGAGGCGCTGCTGCGGCTCAGTACCGAACACCGCGATGTCCTCGTCGCCCTCCACTACCGCCGTTTCACCGTCAACGAGGCCGCCGTGCAGCTGAACATCCCCAGCGGAACCGTGAAGTCCCGGGCCTATTACGCCGTTAGGGCGCTGCGGACCATCCTCGATGAGATGGGGGTGGAGCGGTGAACGCCTCTGAGCTGCACCAGTTGCTGGGCGCCTACGTGCTCGGCGGGCTTGACCCCGCGGATTCGCAACGTTTCGAAGCCCACCTCAAGGACTGCGCGGACTGCCGGACCGAACTCGCCGAGCTTGAAAGCCTGCCGGCCCTGCTGGATGCGCTTCCCGTCCCGGACGCGGTGGCGCTCACCGGGAGCGCCCGCCCCGGGGTGGCGCCCGAGCCAGCCAGCTCCGTGCCGCGCAGGGTCCTGGATGAACTGGCCACCCGGCGTCGTAAATTACGACGGCGGTGGGCGGCCGTGGTGGGCGCCGTCGCCGCGGCGTCCCTCGCCTTGGGGGTGGCCGCGGCCCCGCTGCTCAGCCAGCCGCCGGAGCCGGACGCCAGCTACTCGGTCCAGTCCGGCAACGGCCTGCAGTTCAGTATCGACCTTGCCCGGAAAACATGGGGCACCGAGCTGGCCGTGAACGGCAGCAAACTGCCGCTGGACGGAACCCTCTCGCTCTGGATCCGGGACCGGGACGGCGGCGAGGACCGGGCATGTGCCTGGACCGCGACGCCGAGCGGGAGGGTGAAGGTCATGGGCGCCACTCCCGTTCAGCTGGCCAGCATCGCCAGCCTGGAACTGCGGGACGAAACCCAGCACGCCGTGGCTGTGATTACGGTGCCGTGATCTCTTTGCCGTGATCTCTTTGCCGGAGATTACGGCTCTGTGATCACGGCTCTTTGGTTACGGCTCTGTGGTTACGGCGCTTGGAGGGCGCGGAGCTCGGCCACCAGAGCTGGGTTTTCGCAGGCGCGGGCAAACGCTTCGATCCTCATATTGATCTCACGGCCCAGGAGCCAGGCGCCCAACCGCTCCGCCACCGGCCGCAACCAGGCCGGGCGGCACGAAAAGGTGTACTTCCAGACGGCGCGCGTGCCGCCGTCGTCCGCGGTGAAACGCCAGCCGCCGCCGAAATTCCCGAAGAACCACGGTCCGGACACCATGGTCATACCCACGTTCCTGGGTGGCGCATAGGAAACGTACTCGCTCACCATCACCAGGCCCAGGCGGGACACGGTCCGTGTCCGGACGCCCTTTCCGGCGGACGTTGCGCCGTCCAGGAATCCTTGGGAGGAGATGAACGGGTCCCACTGGAGCCGGAACGCACCCGTGGTCTGGGAGAGGGCAAAAACTGTCTCCGGATCGAGGCGGATGAGGCGTTCGGCGCGTACCTGGGGCATGGACCCACCCTAACCGGAGGCCGGGTGTTCCGCGTTGGGTCGGGTGTTCCAGGTGGGCCCCGGTGATGGCGCCCCCTACATTTTGGCCAGGCGAGCCCGGACCACCATGTACACGCCGTAGCAGATGAGGCCGGCGCCCACGGCGGCCAGCAGGTAAACGCCGAAGGGCTGGTCGCGAAGGGCCCTGAGCCCACCGTCCAGGCCCGTGGATTCACCCGGATGGGCCTGCAGGGTGGCGATGGTGATGAGCATTCCGGTCAGCAGCAGGACTATGCCTTTGGCGACGTAGCCGGTCACGCCCAAGGTGGAGACGGCCGTCCGGGCAGGGCGGGAAACGGGCATCGTGAGGTGTTTCTCGAAGGTCTTCTTGATGCCGCGGATGCCGTAGATGATCCCGGTGATGGCCATGCCCAGACCCACGAGGACCAGCAGTGCTACGCCGCCGGGGGCCTTCATGACGGCGACGGTGAGGTCGCTCGCCGATTGCTGGTTGTCGCCTCCGGACCCCGTGCCCATGGCGAAGCTGGCCAGGGTCGCGGCGAGCCCGGCAAACACCACGGCCTGCGCTGCCGCTTTGGCCTTCTTACCGACTTTGTCCTTGGTGGGCAGTCGGTTGTAGTCGAAGACGGCGTCGCTGGCCTGCCAGACGGCAAGGGACGCGCAGGCGGCAAAGCTTGCCCACAGGAGGAACGGCCCGGCGGGCTGGCTGGCCAGTTCGGAAACAGCCCCGCTGAAGTCAGCATTCCCTGAACCGCCCATGGCAAGGCGGATTGCGATGGCGCCCACCAGAAAGTGCAATAGGCCGCTTACCGCGAAACCGACCCTCGCCAGCAATTCCAGGGCCCGCGAGTTGGTGACGTCCTCCGCCGCGCCTGCGGCGTCTTTGAGTTCTCTTTTGATGGCGCTTCCTTCGGGCCAGCGCCGCACGGGCGCAGATTTGTGTGCCCCCCCGCACAACCCCAATCGTGCCACGCGGCGCCGGCCGCGAACAGTACCAACTTTGCGCACCGCGGACCGACATTAACTGCGTGTGCGTTGGTGTGCCCGGCGATGGGGAGTGTTCCCCATCGCGGGAGAATTGCCACCATGCGACGATATGTCCAGCGATAGAACTAACTCTTAATACTCTCCGGGGGAGACACCATGACTTTTTACGGCGCGGACGTCAGCCAGCTGCGGGAGCTGGCGAGGGCCGTTGACAAGGCGGCCGCGCTGCTCAGCAGCCGGGCCAGCTCCCTGCAGGGCCAGATCCAGTCCGCGCCATGGAAGGGTGCCGACGGCGAGCTGTTCCGGCAGGACTGGTCCGGCAACCACCGCCCCAGCCTGGAGCGGGTGGCATCCAGCCTCCGCCACAACTCCAAGCTGCTCCTGCAGCACGCAAACGAACAGGAACAGTCCTCTGCCGCGACCGGCGGCGGCAGTGGCGGTGGCGGGACCAGCGTCCTGGACAAAATCAAGGACCTGGGCAGCCGCGCCCAGAACTGGCTGGAGGAACAGGTAGCGAAGGCGGCAGCGGCTGAGGCCCATCGCCAGGAGCTGATGCAGGGCATGGATGACATGCTCAAGGCCAGCCCGGAAGAGCAAGCCAAGTGGTGGGCCAGCCTGTCCGAGGCGGACCGGAAATACCTGATCGAAGGCGAAGACGAGAACGGCCCGTTCGCCGAGGACCTCATGAGGATGGACGGCGGGATTCCCCAGTCCGCCCAGGATCAGGCGAGCGCCCACCTCCGGGAACTCGCCAAGACGGAAACTCCTGTATACACGGAGTCTGGCAAGGCCTCCCTTGATGCCCGGGTTGCCTGGTTCCACGCCGGCGCGGAGGTGGGCACCGTCGTCGTAGAGAATGCAGACGGTTCGGCCACCATGAAGGTCCACGGGAACGTGGGCGTAGGGGTGAACGACACCACCGGCACGGCAGGGGTCACGCTGAACGGAGAGGCCTCGCGCGAGTACAAATTCGGCAGCCTGGAAGAGGCCATGGCCGCCCGCAACCAGATTTATACGGATCTCCCGCCGGACAGCGTCGGTGAGATCAAGGACGCGGCGGGCAACCCGCCCGGCTACATTCTGGAGACCATCAACGATGCTGCGGACGACAACGGCTCCACCGGCCACGACGACAAAGCCAAAGGAACCCTCTCCCTCGAAGCCAAAGGTGAATCCGGCCCGGCTTCGGGCTCGGCGAAGCTGGATCTTGCCTACGAGCGGAACCTGACGGACGGCACGGCCACCGCCAGCGCCGAGGTGTCGGCCCAGGGCAAGCTGGACCTTGACGGCAAGGTGTTCGAGGCCTCGGGCAAGGGCGGCCTGGAAGTGAACCTGGATAAGAACGGCAACATGGAATCGGTCGCCGTATCCATGGAGGGCACGGTTGCGGAGGGCGCCAGCGCGGGTGCCGACCTCCAGGGCGCAAAGGCTGAGTCCAGCGTGACAGTGGGCACTCAGGGCACCGTGAAGATCGACGTTGAGTACTCGCCGGAGAACGCGCCTGTGATCGATAGCTACATGCGCAATATGGCGTTGGGAGACACGGTTGCGGCCGGCCACGACGCCGCCAAGCTCTACGCGGCAGGTTCCGCCACAGTCCAGGTGAACAGTGTGGTGACAGCGTCCAACGAGTTCGGCGTTGACCTCAAGGCCGGCGAGGTGGAGGTCAAAACCGAGAACAAGGCAACCACCAACGTGTCCACGTACTATAAGGTCCCGAACGACACCAAGCTCGAGAAGCTCTGACGACCCGTGCCGGATCAGCACGTTCCAGCCAGCCCAGCCAAGACTTACCGCTAAGGAGCAACCATGTCAGTTCATATCGAGTCCCCTCTGGGATTCACGGCAGACTTCCCCGAGCACACCCAGGTTCTGGAGGACTCCGCCGCCGGGCCAAACACCGAGCAGTATGGCCTGCTGGGCGGTGTCCTGGTGACGGTCATCAAGGACGACACCTCCGTGACCGGCGCCGCGCAGGCTAACGGCTGGGCGCACCTGATGTCAGGCTTCTACCTTGAAGACCGGGCCGGGACCATCCTCACCGAAGGCGAACTGAACGTACCCGGTAAGTCCTCGTACGCCGTCGTGGTTGGATACACGGATCCGGCAGGCGAGGCGAGGGTCGCGGCCACTGTGGGTGTTTGGGAGAACAGCCGCTTCATCGGTGTTGTGGTGATCTGGCCGTACGTGAACCCGGAGGTCGAGCCGCGGCTGGGGATGCTCAAGGAGATCGTCGCCTCCATCAGCGTGAACTGACCCCAACTGACTAGCACTAAGTGTCGTCATGACGGCTCAAAACGGCACCTGCTGCTACCCAGTTTCCGTGGCTCAGCGCCGGCGGTAGCAGAGGTCGAAGATCAGCCGGCCTGCTTCGTGGGCCTTCGCCTCGAAACTCGTGCGGATCCGGCCTTCGAAGCGTGGCGCCCAGCCGCCCGTTTCATCAACACCCTCGTTGGGGCCTGTATGCGCGGTACTCACCGGCGCCCGGCCTTCGCGGACGGGCGCGCCGCCCACCAGGGTTTCGACGCCGGATTGCCACACTTGGGTGAGCGGGCTTTCCGGGCCGTGGCGCTCGCCGGTGTGGAGGTTTTCGAAGTCCGGCGAGTCCGCGAGGACGTCGCGGACGTGGACAGCGTAGTTGGACCAGTCCGTGGCGACCCGCCAGAGTCCGCCCTTGGTGAGTGCCCGTGCCGCCAGCTCGGCGAACTCCGGCTGGATGAGGCGGCGCTTGTGGTGCCGTGACTTGTGCCAGGGATCGGGGAAGAACACCCACAGCTCGCTGACGGATCCTGCCGGCAGCATGGTGGCGAGGACCTCGGGCGCGTTGGCTTCGACCACCCGGACGTTGTTCAGCCCGCGGCTGTTGATTTTGATGATGGTGTTGGCCAGCCCCGGTGTATAGACCTCGACCGCCAGGAAGTCCGTGTCCGGGTTTTCCTCGGCCGCGTGGCAGATGGCATCGCCCAGCCCCGAACCGATCTCCACAATCAGCGGTGCCTTGCGGCCGAACTCGGCCTCGGCGTCGAAAGTGTAGTCCGGGTGGACCGACGTGTTCGCGATGTGCCGGGGCACGTCCAGCGCCCACCGGTCCGAGTGCTCTTCCCACGCCGTCTGGCGGCGCCCCTGGAGGCGGGTTCCGCGGCGCACAAAGCTCACCGGCCTGCCGCCGTACGTGCCGAAAGACGCCTGGGTACCGGGCGTTACCGGGCGCGGGACATGCGGAGGCTGGGGAGATTCTGGGGTTTCACTCATCCCTTCCAGAATACCCGGGGCCCACGCGCACGGCTTGGGAACTCACCTGAGCCACGAACGGGACGCGACGGAAATTCGAAATGGCCGCCCTGCAAGGCAGACATGAAATCTCAGAAGAGGATCATAAAGTCCCCGTCCCTGAGCACGAGCACCAGGCCCACTGCAACCTCGGCCGCCGATATCCACAACGCAGCCACACCAGCCCGCCAACCGTTTGACCGACGCACAAATACGCGGAGCGAAACAATGCCGAGCGTCACTGCGAGCAGGCCAAACAGCGCCGGATAGCTCCACAGCACCAACGGTGCAACCCAGTCCAGCCGCCCAGGGCCCTCGGAAGGCCTCGTGAAGAGGGCCGCCAATAGGCTGAGAGGCCCAGTCAAATACATGCTGGCGGGCGCAATGAGGCTGAAGGCGAGGCTGGCTGTCCCTTCGCCGCTGCCGTGGGCCTTCGGCGAGGCCGGGGCTGGCGCAATGGACGGATCGTGCAACGGTGCGAGGCTCATGGTTTCTCCCGAATGCTGTGGCTGGATACCGCTTGCTGATCCCAAACTAGGTTCGCTCCAGGCGGGTCACCAGCCCCTTTCTGGCCTATGTGGATAACTTCGCAAGGGCCGGCTGGCGCCAAGGCAAGTCCGGGCGTCAGGGCTCGAGGACGCGCAATGACAGAATGGGTCCCGTGACCCGTGCTGACAACGTTGAAGTGCCTGGACTGCTGGTCGACGCCGAAATCGACGACATCCCCCCAGCAGCCCCCACGCGCCTTCCGGGCCAGTCGGGCGGCGGTCCGGAGAGCCCGCAGGGCAGCCGACGCGCGCTCGTGTACCTAGGCCTCTGCCTGGTGCTCATCGGGCTGAACCTCCGCACGGTGTTCTCCAGTTTCGCCGCGGTTCTTCCGGAGATCACGTCCGACGCCGGCCTACCGGGCTGGGCCGTCGTGGTGCTCACCACCGTGCCCGTGACTCTCCTGGGTGTCTTCGCACCGCTGGCCCCTGTCCTGGCCCGCCGGTTCGGCGCCGAACGCGTCCTGCTCGGCGCCATGGCAGTGCTCACAGCTGGGCTGCTGCTGCGGCCCGCGGACATCGGCGGCCTGGTGCCCGGTGCCGGCCACCTCCCTACCTTGATGGCGGGAACCGCTGCCTGCGGTGCCGCCATCGCCCTGTGCAACGTGTTGCTGCCAGGGCTGGTGAAGCGCGATTTTCCGCACCGGCTGGGCCTCATGGGCGGCCTGTACACCACGGCCATCTGCGCGTCGGCTGCCCTCGGAGCCGGCTTTACCTACCCGGTCTTCACGGCGACGGGGGAGTGGACCTCGGCGCTGTGGTTCTGGGCCGTTCCTGCCGCCGTCGTACTCTTGCTGTTCCTTCCGGTGGCGCTGCGCCAGCACCCCGTCCGGCACCAGGCCGCCAACCTCGGCGTCAACGTGTGGCGTTCGGCGGTGGCATGGCAGGTGACCATCTTTATGGTGCTGCAGGCCATGATGTCCTTCAGCGTCTTTGCCTGGCTGGCGCCGATCCTGCGCGAACGCGGCGTGGACGGCGGCACGGCCGGCCTGATGGTCTCTGTTTCGATCGTGCTCCAGATGACGGGTTCGTTGTTTGCCCCCACACTGGCGGCGAGGTTCCGTGACCAGCGGGCCATCGCTGTAGTGGTGGCGCTGATGACCGGCGGCGGGTTTGCGCTGAGCATCTTCGGACCCCTGGAACTCATCTGGGTGTGGACCTCGCTGCTGGGCCTGGGCCAGGGAAGCCTCACCGCGGTGGCCCTGACCATGATCATGCTGCGGACCCGCGACGGGCACACCGCCGCGCACTTGTCCGGGATGATGCAGGGCGTGGGCTACGGGCTGGGTTCCACCGGCACGCTGATGGTGGGCCAGTTGCACCAGGCCACGGGATCGTTCACGGCCGCCGGGGTGCTGTTCCTGGTGGTCGGTTCGCTGGCCGCGGTGTTCGGTTACCGCGCGGGCCGGAACCGCTACATCGGCGGCTCCAGCCGATCGGGCCACTAGCGTGCAGGAACCCGCCCTGCCGGCCACGCATTCCGCCGCCACAGCCGGGATCCTGCAGCGACCGTACCTGTGGGTGACCGTCGGCGCATGTGCCCTGGTGTTCCTCGCGGCCTTCGAATCGCTCGCCGTGACCACCATCATGCCTGTCGTCAGCCGCGAACTCGACGGCGCCAGCCTGTACGCGCTGGCCTTCGCCGGGCCGCTGGCCACCGGCGTGATCGGGATGGTGGCGGCCGGCAACTGGTCGGACCGCCGCGGCCCAACAGTCCCGCTGTACGCCTCCGTGGCGTTGTTCGTGCTGGGCCTGATCATCGCGGGCACGTCTGTGTCCATGCCCATGCTGGTTGCCGGCCGCCTGGTGCAGGGGCTTGGCGGCGGCGCGCTGACGGTTGCGCTCTACGTGGTGGTGGCCCGCGTCTACCCGGCCGTCCTGCACCCCGGGATTTTTGCCGCCTTCTCGGCCGCATGGGTGATCCCGTCACTGGTGGGCCCGTTCGCGGCCGGCATCGTGGCGGAGGTCCTGAGCTGGCACTGGGTGTTCCTGGGCGTGGTGGGCCTGGTGGTGCCCGCCCTCGTGATGATCGTTCCGGTGCTCCGCGGCATCGACCGGCCGTCCGAGCAGGCCACGGTCCCGCCCTGGGCGCTGGGCCGCCTGGCCTGGGCGGCGCTCGCCGCGCTCGCTGTGCTGGGGCTGAACCTCTCCGCCGGAGTCACTATCGCGGGCGTTCCCGCAGCCCCGGCACTCGTGGCCGCGGCCGCCGTCGTGATTGCCCTCGTGGCCGTGCGGCCCCTGGTTCCCCGTGGAACGCTGCTCGCGCGCCGCGGCCTGCCCAGCGTGATCCTGACCCGCGGCCTGGCGTCTGCAGCATTCTTCGGTGCCGAGGTCTACCTGCCGTACCTGCTGATCGAGGAGTACCAGTTCCCGCCGACGTTCGCCGGCCTGGCGCTCACCGGAGGCGCGTTGTCGTGGGCAGCCGCTGCCGCCATCCAGGGCCGCCTCGGCACCCGGCTGCAGCACCGGGTGGCGGTGCGCATCGGCTCAGCGCTGGTGCTGGGAGCCATTCTCCTCACGTTGGCGACGTCGGCGCTCCACTGGCCGGCCGCCGTTGCGATTGCCGGCTGGCTCTTCGCCGGCGGCGGCATGGGGCTGCTGTATCCGCGGCTCAGCGTGATGACGCTCGCCATGTCCACCACGGAAAACGAGGGCTTCAACAGCTCGGCGATGTCCATCTCGGACTCGCTGGGCGGGGCGCTGGCGCTCGCCGCCACGGGCATCGTGTTCGCGGCGTTTACGACGACGGCGGAATCGTTCGCGGGGGTCTTCGCACTGACGGCGGTGGTGGCCGTCGCCGCGGTTGCGGTGGCGCCGCGGGTTTCCCGCTAACCCCCGGAGTTTTTGTCCAGACAATCCGAGTTGCGCCCCCGGGAAGGCGCTTTATCTGGACAAAAACTCAAGCCAGCCGGGTGGCGCGGAGCACGGTGTCGCCGATGATGGCTTCCTCGCCGTCCGGGCCTGTTGCCGTGCGCTCCCGTGTGGTTTTGACTTCCAGCTGCCAGTCCGGCGAGTCCAGGCCGAGCTCCGCCACGAGCTGCGCCGGGGTGTAGAACATCTCCGGCCTCGTGTGGTTTCCCCACGGCGGCAGGTGGTCCGGATGGTGGCCCACGATCAGCAGCGTGCCGCCCGGCTTGACCGCCGCAGCCGCCATGCGCAGCGGACCTTGCCACGCCAGGTGCGGCGAATGCAGGAACTGCGAAGACACCAGATCGTAGGTGGCCGCGGGCTGCCACTCCTCCAGGTCACACTGTTCCCAGTGGATGCGGCTGGGAATTTCACCGGCTCCCTGCGCGTGCACACTCTCGCGGTCCAGGGCCGCCTTTTCGTGGCCGAGCGCCCGTTCCAGCGCGACGGCGGACACATCGACGGCGGTGACGGTCCAGCCCTGCTGGGCCAGCCAGATGGCGTCGGCCCCTTCGCCGCAGCCCAGGTCCAGAGCCTTGCCCGGCTTCAGTCCGGCGCCTTCGCGGACCAGTTGCGGGTTGGGTTTCCCGCTCCAGAATTTCGGCTTGGTCCGGTACGTTTCGTCCCACGCCTCGGCGGCACTGCGCTGCGGTGCATCCCCCAGCCGCGTGTCGCCGTCGTCCGCTGTGTGGTGGTGGTCCGCACCCTGTTCAGTCATGCCTCAAGCCTGCGCCTGCCGGGCACCCAAAGGCAACGCCCGCACCACCTGCACCACGTGCTTGAAAGAGGCCGAGGCGCGGGGATGGTACGCTTAGGGGACTTGATGTGCAGTGATGCCCGCTCGTCCCTTGATTTGGGAAGCGGGTTTTTTCATGTGAGAGGCACATCCTGCGTCGATGAACGCGTTCCATTTGGTCCCAGCCGCCGCCCTGAATTGGGCAGCAGCACGGTTGATCACCTGACTTTTCTTCGGCGAAACCCTTGAGCCAACCGGCATCGGGGGCCGATATCCGCACGGATACCGCCTGAAAGACCATGAAATATATGACTACTTTTGCTGCCCTCGGCACGCCCAAAGAACTTGCCGACACCCTCACCGCCCAGGGAATTGTTGAGCCGTTCCCCATCCAGGTCAAGACCCTCCCGGACACCCTGGCCGGACGCGACGTCCTGGGCCGCGGCCGCACCGGCTCCGGCAAGACCATCGCTTTCGCCATCCCGCTTGTAGCACGACTCGCTGAGCGGGAAGCCAAGCACTTCCGCAAGCCCGGCCGCCCCATGGGCCTGGTCCTCGCACCGACACGCGAGCTCGCCACCCAGATCAACGCCACCATCGAGCCGATGGCCAAGGCCATGGGCCTGACCACCACCGTGATCTACGGCGGCATCTCCCAGGCCCGCCAGGAAAAGGCACTGCGCGCCGGCGTCGACATCGTCATCGCCTGCCCGGGCCGCCTGGAGGACCTGATCCGCCAGCGCATCCTGACCCTCGAAGGCGTCGAGATCACCGTGCTGGACGAGGCCGACCACATGGCCGACCTCGGCTTCCTCCCGGTGGTCAAGAAGCTCATGGACATGACCCCCAGCCAGGGCCAGCGCCTGCTGTTCTCCGCAACCCTGGACAACGGCGTGGACAAGATCGTCCAGCGCTACCTGTCCAACCCGCTGACCCACGCCGTGGACGAATCACAGGCCGCGGTGACCACCATGGAGCACCACGTCCTGGTGGTCAATGACCAGACCGTCAAGAAGCAGCTGATCGTTGAGCTCGCCTCGGGTGCCGGCCGCCGCGTCCTCTTTATGCGGACCAAGCACCACGCCCGCAAGCTGGCCAAGACCCTGACCGACGCCGGGATCCCCGCCGTCGACCTGCACGGCAACCTCTCGCAGAACGCCCGTGACCGCAACCTGGCCGAGTTTTCCTCCGGTGACGTCCGCGTCCTGGTGGCCACCGACGTCGCAGCCCGCGGCGTCCACGTGGACGACGTCGAACTCGTGATCCACGTGGATCCGCCCACAGAGCACAAGGCGTACCTCCACCGCTCAGGCCGTACGGCCCGCGCAGGTTCGGACGGCACCGTTGTCACGCTGACCCTCCCGGAGCAGCAGTCCGACGTCAAGAAGCTGATGAAGGCTGCCGGCGTCGAGGTCAACTTCGAGCGCGTCACCGCCAACTCCCCGCTGGTTGCTGAGCTCGTGGGCGAAATGGCCGACAAGATCGATCCGCGCACCCGCGCCGCTCTTCTCGCCAAGAAGTCCGCAACGCAGGGTGGCGGCACCTCCACGGGGGCCAACGCCGAGCGCAAGCGCGCCCGCCGCAGCCAGGAAGGCCCCACCGCCGGTGGCCGTGGCGGCCGTGGTGGACGCGGACGCGTCTCCGCTGAGCCGACCCGCACCGATCTTCCGCGGGCCGAGCGCCGCGCTGTTGCCTACGAAGGCCGCACCGAGGCACGGGCAGCATTTGACCGGGTAGCCGAGCAGAACGAGGACCGCGCCATTGCAGCAGCTGCTGCTCGCCGCAATTCCCGCGGCCACGGCGCCACAGGCTCCACGCACCGCAACGACGTCCCCGCAGCAGGTGGCCGTGCAGCGGCCGGCCGCGGTTCAGACGGCCGTTCTGATTCACGCGTTACCCGCAGCGATGCCCCCCGTGGCGGCACGGGCCGCCCGGCTACCACCGGCGGACAGCGCGGCGGACGTCCGGCAACGGGCCAGCGCGCAGCCGGGGCCCGCACTGCGGGCGCCGGTGCAGGTGCAGGTGCTCGGACAGGCGGAGGCCAGCGCTCTGCAGGTGCTGGTGCAGCCAACGGCGGCAACGCCGGGAACAAGGCTGTTTGGTCCTCCAACACCGGCGGCACGTCCGGTGGCTCGTACGCCGGTAACGGTGGCGGCAACGGTAGCGGCAGTGGCCGTCCGGCACGCAGCGGACCCCGCCGCGCGTCGGCCCCGGCCTCCAACGAACGCCGCAGCCGCTAGCCAGCCTTAACCGCCATCGAGTGCTCCGTAACCGCCGTTTAGAAGGTTCATAACGGCAGTAATGGAGCACTCGATGAGTTAAGCCCTACCAGCCGCGGGCGCGCCACTCCTCAAGATGCGGGCGTTCCGCGCCGAGGGTGGTGGGGCTGCCGTGGCCCGGGTGCACCACGGTGTCGTCCGGGTAGGCCTCGAACAACCGCGCGGTGACATCGTCCAGCAGCGATGTGAACCGCTCAGGATCATTCTGGGTGTTGCCCACGCCGCCCGGGAACAACGAATCCCCGCTGAAAATGTGGGCAGGACCTTCCGGGTCCTGGTACACAAACGCGATCGATCCCGGAGTGTGGCCGCGCAGGTGCACGGCGGTGAGCTCGAAGCCGTCCACGGCGCAGGTGGCCCCATGCTCCAGGGTTCGGTCCACGGGTACTGGCAGCGCCTCGGCGTCGTCCTTGCCGGCAACGGTTGGGGCGCCGGTCGCTTCCACCAACGCCGGCAGTGCCCGGACGTGGTCCCAATGCTGGTGCGTCGTTGCAATCTGCGCCAGTCTGGTTGTGGCCGCGGTATCCGCAGCGGCGTCCCGCAGCATCGCCTGGATGGCCGGAAGGTCGTCTGCGGCATCAATCAGCAGCTGCGCGCCACTGGCCTTCGCGGTCAGCAGGTACACGTTGTTGTTCATCTCGCTGACGGAGATGCTGCGGATGGTGATGTCGCGTAGGTCGTGAATGAGCGTGTCCATGGGCTTCAGTCTATTCACGGCCCTGGGACACCCAGTTGGGGTCCGCCGAGCGGGAGCCGACGACGGCGTCCGCGGCCTGGTCCAGCGCCTCCAGTTGCGCCGGGGTCAGGTCCAGGGACAGTGCGCCCAGGTTTTCGTCGATCCGGTGCGTCTTGCGCGTGCCGGGGATGGGGACCACGGCCAGTCCCCGCCGTTTGCCCTGCTCCAGCAGCCACGCGAGTGCAACCTGGGCGGGCGTAGCGGACAGCTCGGCCGCGACCGACCGCACGGCCGCCACGACTCCCTGGTTCGCGTCAAAGGCGTCCGCGGCGAACCGGGGGATCCGGCGTCGGAAGTCGTTGGCTCCCAAACTCGAAGCGTCCACCGTGCCGGTGAGGAATCCCCGGCCCAGTGGCGAATACGGCACAAAGCCCACGCCCAGGCTGGCCGCGGCCGGAACCACGTTGCGTTCCACGTCGCGGCTCCAGATGGACCATTCGCTTTGGACCGCGGCGATGGGGTGCACGGAGTGGGCTTCGGCCAGCTCCTGCGCGGTCACCTCTGACAGGCCAAGGTGCTTGACCTTGCCCTGCTGCACCAGCCCCGCCATGGCCTCCACGGTTTCCACAATCGGAACGCGGAGGTCACGGCGGTGCATGTAGTAGAGGTCGATCA
>NZ_JAKFFD010000223.1:0-23289 GCF_036675385.1 Pseudarthrobacter sp.
GCGGCCGACGAACTCAACCGCTACCCGGCGTCGGAATTCAAGGGACCGGGCGGTGCGCTCCTGGTGGTCCAGGAAAACGGCGAGTCCATAGCCGGCGGCGCGTTCCGCCGGTACAACAACGACACCGCCGAGTTCAAGCGGATCTGGACCCACTCGGCGCACCGCCGCCGGGGCCTGGCCCGTTTCGTCCTGGCGGAGCTAGAGGCCCTGGCGGCCCGGCGGGGCTACCGTCGGGTCTTCCTGACCACCGGTCCGCGCCAGCCTGAAGCCAAGCACCTGTACCTCACATCGGGGTATGAACCGCAGTTCCACCTGGACCTGGATCCGGAGATCATCAGGTCGCTCGCGTTCACCAAGAATTTGCCAGTGCCGGTTTCACCAGGTCGGTAGCACCGGCACCGGACCGTCAATATCAACATGTTCGGCGTCCGCGCGTGCCAGCCACTGGAGCAGGCCCTCACGGTCAGACACAACCCGCAATCCGCCGTCGCCGATGACCCACTCGTCACGCTCTTCGGTCACCAGCGTCATGCCGGGAGCGCCCTTGGCGCGCAGCGACCGCACCACGGCTTCGAGGGCATTCAGCAGGGAATCCGGATCGGCTTCCTCGATGGTCCAGGCAGTGTCGAGGTCATGGTGATGCACCACCACCTCGGCAATCCGGAGCGCCACGATGGACGTGGCGGGGACCGCCTTGCCACTGACCTGCACTTCCGTGGCCGCGAGTTCCCCGCTGAGCCGCTGTGCCTGCTCGGCAAAGTTCCGGGCAGACTCCCGCACTTCCGCAATGAGCTCCTCGCGCGGCAGTGCGGCCAAGGTAGCGATCTCTTCGGCGCGGGCCTCGCGTGAGGCGTACAGGGGGCGTTCCTCGCCGGAGGTTGCCCAGTCGATGAGCTTCACCAGAGCACGGCCGCTGGATGCGACGTGGGCAATGACATCGGCCCGGCTCCACCCTTCGCACAGCGAGGCCACGGTCATCTCGTCGTCGGCAAGGGACTCAACGGTGGCCAGGAACATGTCCGTTTCCCTGCCGAGGCGGGACAGGTCCGAGTAAAGGCGTGCAGGGTTGATCATTTTGCCAGCCTACCCATGAGCCAGTTCCCAAACCACTGTTCCAGCCCGCCGTTCCATATCCAGATCGTCTGGACTGAGACGGGCAGAACTGCCGAGGGCCCGCTTCCGCAAAACAGCCGTTTGAGACCAACAGCATATGGATACCCCCCGGGCGGAAAGCCGGGCATTCCCCTCATATGTCGCGCGTCACACCTCTGTCAGGCTGGAAGCACTCGGAGGTCGGCCCCTCGGATTCTCCCGGTGCCGCAGGCCTCCACTTAAGTCAGAGAGGACTTGGGGACCATGTCACAACCGCACGCCGTTACAGCCGAAAATCCACAAAAGGAGGCGCGCACTGCCAACTGGGTGGCCTTCATCATCTGCACAGCCCTCCTGTTCGACGGCTACGATCTCGTCATTTACGGCACCGTCCTGCCAGGGCTGCTCGCAGACCCGGGCCAGATCGGAGCGTTTGATGCAGTCACCGCCGGGCTCCTCGGATCCTGGGCCCTCATCGGGGTACTTGTGGGCTCACTGGTTTGCGGCGCTGTCGGCGACTTCTTCGGCCGGCGCCGGCTGATGCTCCTGGGCATAGCCTGGTTCTCCGTCGGCATGTTCGCCACAGCCTTTGCCACCACCGTTCCGGCCTTCGGCGCCCTGCGGTTTGCGACCGGACTCGGCCTCGGAATAGTTATCGCCAGCGCAGGCGCCACCATGGCCGAATTCGCACCCGCGGGAAGGCGGCAGTTCTACAACGCCATTGTGTATTCGGGCATCCCGGCGGGCGGCGTCCTGGCCTCCATCCTGGGCATTCTTTTCCTCGACAGCATCGGTTGGCGCGGGCTGTTCATCATCGGCTCACTGCCGCTGGTCGTTCTCCTGCCTATTGCCTGGCGCAAGCTCCCTGAATCACCGCGGTGGCTGCTGTCCCGGGGCCGCGAACAGGAGGCCCTCGCCGCCGCACAACGTACCGGAGTCCCGCTCATCGAAGAGCGAGTCATCCTCGAGGTCGGCGCCGCGCCGCAGAAATCAGGGTTTGCAGCCGTATTTTCCCGCCAGTTCGCCGTAGCGTCCATCCTGCTGGGCCTGATGTCCTTCTGCGGTCTGCTGCTGACATACGGACTCAACACATGGTTGCCCAAAATCATGGAGGGCTACGGCTACGGGCGGACATACTCCCTGTTCTTCCCGCTGGCACTGAACCTCGGCGCAGTGGCGGGCGGCCTGCTCGCATCCCGCCTGGCGGACAAGAGCGGCCCCCAGCGGGTCATCGCGGCCACCTTCGCGCTGGCGACCATTTCCCTGGCACTCATGACCTTCAACTTTCCGCTGCCATTGCTTTTTGCTTTCATCGCCCTCGCAGGCGTGGGAACGCTGGGAACCCAGGTATTGATCTACGGGTTCCAGTCCAACTACTTCACCACCAACGCCCGAGCCGCGGGTGTTGCTTGGTGCGCCAGCGTGGGGCGGCTTGGCGGGGTACTCGGTCCCATCATCGGCGGGTGGCTGGCCGCCGCGGGCATCGGCGGATCCACGGCCTTCTACCTTTACGGGGCCGTGGCCCTGGTTGGCGCCCTGGTCACCGTCATGGTGCCCCGCCAGCGCAAGTTGGAGGAGGCAGAGCACAAAGTGGAGGAGATCGCAGAAGGACAGGCAGAAAAAGGCATTCCTGCTGCACAGCTCAAATAGCCCGCCGTCTGCCCACAATCCACCGTCGCGCCAGCAACATTACGCCTGCAAAATATCCTAGTAGGGCTTATTATGGTTATTCTGTGAATCAATTTAGAGTCCCCGGCAGCATCGGGGGCCGGTTAGCGGAAGGACGGGACCATCTTGGACATCCGCCAGCTGAACTATTTCATCGCGGTTGCCGAGGAGCGGCACTTCGGCCGCGCCGCCAAACGCCTGCACATGGCGCAGCCGCCTCTCTCGCAGCAGATCCGGCAGTTGGAAGACCAGCTTGGCGTCAAGCTGTTCAACCGGACCACCCGCAGGGTGGACCTCACCGCGGCCGGCCAGCTCCTGCTGGACCGTGGACGGCAGATCGTCAACGACGTCGCCACCCTCCAGGCCGATGTTTATCAGGTGGGGCGGGGCGCCACGGGTGTCCTGCGGGTGGGCTTCTCAGGGTCTGCAACCTATGGCGTCATGCCCCGGATCGCCCGCCTTGCGAAACAGGTCCTGCCAGGCCTGTCCCTCGCGCTGCACGGCGAAATGCTCACGCCCTCCATGGAAGCGGGGCTGCGGGACGGCACCCTGGACGCGGCGCTGCTGCGCCCGCCGGTCGCTTCGCAGGACATCGACTACAGGACTGTGACACGGGAGCCGCTCGTTGTCGCGCTTCCCTCGTTCAGCGCCCTGGCCGTGGACCGGCCCGTGGCAATGCACGAACTGCAGGACCAGGACTTCATCGCCTACGGGCCCGAGTCCGTGCTTTACCGCACCACCGCAGACCTGTGCCGCCAAGCGGGTTTCCAGCCACGAATCACCCAGGTGGTTGGGGAGACCTCCACGATGCTGGCGTTCGTAGCTGCGGGCGGCGGGGTGGCGGTCATGCCGTCCAGCGTGCAGGCGTTCCAGCTTGAAGGCGTGGCCTACCGGGAGATTGAAAACGTCCCCGAAGTGGAGCTCGCTGTCGCCTGGATGCGCGGGCATCATTCTGCGCTGCTCCACAACTTCCTGGAGGTCGTAGTGACCGCCACTGCGGGAGCCACGGCGCCTGCCCCGGCCCCCGGCACTGCGCCGTTTCCCACTGATGAAAGGCTTAACAACGCATGAAGATCGCAGCCATTGAGGCGATTCCGTACTCGATCCCTTACCTTCATCCACTGCACTTCGCTTCCGGTTCCGCGCACGAGGCAGACCACGTGCTCATCAGGCTGCGAACGGATGACGGCGTGGTGGGCACCGCTGACACGCCGCCGCGCCCGTACACCTATGGCGAGACGCAAAAGTCGATCGTTGCGGTGGTGCAGGACATCTTTGCTCCGCAACTGATCGGCGTCGACATCTTTGACCGCGAAAAGGTCCAGGCAATCCTGTACCGGACGGTGCACAACCAGACCGCCAAGGGCGCTGTGGACATCGCACTCTGGGACGTCATCGGCAAGACGCTCGGTCAGCCGGTGACAAAACTGCTGGGCGGGTACACGGACTCGCTGCGCGTCTCCCACATGCTCGGTTTCAAGCCCGCAGAGGAACTGCTGGCTTTGGCGTTGGAGTTCCGCGAGACGTACGGCATCAACACGTTCAAGCTCAAGACCGGCCGCCGTCCCCTCCACCTCGACGTTGAGGCCGCCCGGGTATTGCGGGCGGGACTGGGCGAGGACGCCGAGCTCTACATGGACGCCAACCGCGGCTGGTCTGCCAACGAGGCAGCCGAGGTCCTTCGCCGCACGGCGGATCTGGGCCTGCAGTTCCTTGAGGAGCCCGACGACGCCCGCGAAGTCCTGGGCCGCCGCCGCCTGGTGGCGAACTCCCCCATCCCCATCGCCGCAGACGAATCTGCCGCCAACCTTGGTGAGGCCGCACGGGAAATCCTCACCGGCGGCGCCAACTTCCTGGCGGTGAAGACGGCCCGGTCCGGATTCACGGAGGGGGCCAAAATCGTGGGGATGGCCGAGGGCATGGGCATCGACGTTTACATAGGCAATCAGATCGACACCCAGGTCGGCACGGCCGCCTCGGTGACCTTCGGCGCCGCGTTCGCCCACACGGCTAAACGCGCAGCGGAACTTTCCAACTACCTGGACATGGCCGACGACCTGCTGGCTGAGCCTTTGGCCATCACCGGCGGACGCATCCGTGTCCCCGAAGGCCCCGGCGTGGGCACCGCCGTTGACGAAGACAAGCTCTCCCTCTACCGCACCGACAAATAGCAACCGCTTTTACCGAAGGGACACTCATGAAGTACCTGGTCCACATGGACGTCAACCTGCCCACCGATCTGCCGGCCGATGATGCCGCGGAGATCAAGGCCACGGAGAAGACTTACTCGCAGCAACTGCAGCGCTCCGGCAAATGGCCGGAAATCTGGCGGGTAGTGGGCGAATACGCCAATTACTCGATCTTCGACGTCGATTCGAACGACGAACTCCATGAGATCCTGCAGAACCTGCCGCTGTTCCCCTATATGGACATCTCGGTGGTGCCGCTCGCGAAGCACCCCTCAGACGTCAAATAGACACCGGCGTCGAATAGATACCGGCGCAAAAGCCTTAGGCCCGGCCGTGTTCCGGCGTCAGTCCTTGGCCCGGAACACGGCCGCGAGCTCGCTGCGGGAGCGGATTCCCATTTTCCGGTAGAGCCGGGTCAGGTGGTACTGCACGGTCTTCTCCGCCAGGAACAGCGCCCGGGCCGCCTCCTTGTTGGTGGCGCCGCCCGCCACCAGGTCGGCCACCGCCCGTTCCTGCGCCGTGAGCTGCAGGTGGTGGGTGCCGACTGCGGTGAGCACGGGGTCGGCAGGGTCCGGCACGTTCCCGGCGTCGAGCCCTGTTGCTTTGAGTTCCCTGTCGCACCGTTCCACGTAGGTGGCCGCCCCCAGGGTGTCGTATAAGTCGCGGGCCGCGCGCAGGACGGTCGACGCCAGGCGCCGTTTGCCCGCCCGGCGCATGCTCTGGCCGAAGGCAAAGCTAACCCGCGCCCGCAGATACGGCCGGTTGAGCCCCCGCAGGTGGCCCAGGGATGCCTCAAAATGTTCCCTGGCAGTGTCCGGGTCTCCCTGCGCGGCCACGAGCCGGCCCCTCGCCCATGCCATCCGTGCCATGTCCGAGGGTATTTCCCGTTCGCGCGGCACACGCTCGAACGCCGTGAGGAACGAGTCGGCGGCCTCGAGCTGGTCGGTCATGACAAGGGCGTTGACGTAGGTGTCCTGCCAGGGCCAGAAGGACACCCGGTGCTCGGTCCACGGGTCCAGCTCCGTCAGCGGCTGCAGGACAGCCAAAGCGCCTTCATAGTCCGCCCTCGCCTCGTGGAAGCGGGCACGGGCGAGGCTCGCCGGCACCTGCATGGCGCGGTAGGTTCCGGGCTGCACTGCGGCCTGGGAAACGTAGTACCGGGCCCGCTCCCAGTCTCCCCGCATGGACCAGAGCTCCGCCGCGGTCCAGTAGAGCAGTGGGCGGATCAGCGGCATCCGCGAGGTCTCCAGGCGCACGGATGCGCGCGCCACGGTGGCGGCCGCCGCATCCCAATTGCCGAGTACCAGGTGGGTCCGCGCAAGCCATGCCTCGGCCCAGAGGGAAATCCGCATCGAGCCGCCGCGGTCAGTGGGGGCCGCGGACTCGAAGTTCACCAGCGCCGTCTCAACGTTGTCGAGGCGCAGAGCCAGCCAGCCCGCGCCCATCTGGACCCGCTGTTTCTGGGCGTTCTCGTCGGCATGTTCGAAAGCCCGGTGATAGGAGGCCTCAGCCTCCGCAACCCGGCCCTGTGCATACAGGCCCAGGCCGTAGATGGCCTCTGATTCAATGTGGGCGGGGGTTTCCGGCGGCGTAAGTTCCATGGCCCGTTCCGCCCAGGTGGTAATCATCGGGCCGTCCCAGGACGCTACCCCGTGCAGGACGAAGCGCTGCGCCACCTGCGCGGCGGCGGACGGATCATGCTGCGGGTTGGAGGTGCGCCAGGCCATCTCCAACTGCGTCTGCGCGCTGTCGTTCTGTCCCGACGCGGTGGAGAGGTAGCCCAGGACGGAGGAGCGAAGCGGCGACGGCGGCAGGGCGTCCACTGCCGCCGTCCACATCTGGGCCTGGGAAATGTTGCCGGAACCCACCAGGGCATCCACCGCCCGCAGGAGCCTGTCGTTCCGGGAGCGGATGTCCAGGGAAAGCCGGGACGCGGAGAACAAAGCTGTTGAGGCATCCTGCCACGCTCCTACCCTGGCCTGGCGCCGGGCGAACTCCTCCAACTCCTCCGCCAGGGCCTCGTTCGCGCCGGGGGTGGCGGAGACCCGATGGCCCAACCGGTCACCCTCGGGCTGCACCGCTTCAGCGGCCAGCCGATGAAGCGCAATGCGCCGGCTGGGAACGATCTGTTCGTAGATGGCCTCTGAGGTGCCTGGTTCAAAGAACACGACGGCGGAGCGGGCCTGGTCAACAGTCAGCCCCAGCAGCCCGGCACGGTGTCCCTCATCGAGTGCCTCCATGACGGACCCCACCCCGCTGACTTCGGAAACCTCTGCCACGCTTGCGGCGCTCCCGAGCACTGACGCGGCCTCCGCCACAGCAACCAACACCGGGGATGCTGCGCCCAGGACACTACGCACCCGGGCGCGCACACGGGAAGTCGGCGGGAGGGAGGGAAACCACGTCTGCCAGGTTTCCGCCGGCAGCTCATGGAGCAGCTCCACGATCGGTTGAGCAAGCCCTCCGGTGTGTTGGACAAGGCCATGGGCCGCCGTCGCGCTCAGTTCGACGCCGAGCGTCCTTCTCGCGAGATCCTGCACCTGCTGCGGGGTGAGCGGATCCAGCGGGATGGTGGCCACCTGGTGGCCTGTCAAGAAGTCCAGCGCACCGGTAGGGACGCGCGCAGCGTCATCGGGGTTGAGGGTGAGCACGAACAGGATTCGTTTTCCGTGCAGCCGGCGCATGACGAAGGTAAGGATGCGCAGGCTCTCCACGTCGAGTCTGTGGACATCATCCACGGCGACAACTACGCTGCCGTGCGACTGCAGCCCTTCCAGGTGGGTACTGAGGGTGGAAGCGTAATTAACAACCTGGGCGGGAGTGAGGGCCGCGACGGGGCCGGCGGGCAGGGCCGGGCCGCCGCCGTAATCCTTTGCCGAACGCAGCGGCGAAGTGAGCATGAGCTGGGAGTAGCCGGCGAGGGGGAACTGCGCCTCCCACTCATCGCCCATGGCGGACAGCACACGGACACCACGGACCCCGGTGCGGCAGTGCTCAAGGAATAAGTCCAGAACCGCGGTCTTCCCGGACCCGGAGGGGCCGGAGATCACCACGGCACCCACTTTGCCTTTGCGGACGGTCCGGAAAATCTCCAACAGTTCCGCAAAGACCGCCCTCCGGCCAACAAGCGGTGAGTCCTCCGCCATTTCACCGTGTATGGAGGCCGCCGTCATGGCGGCAACTCTACCGGAGCCGTCCTGCCGGCCCCGGCGGCGGCCTTCCATCACGGTGTCCTCAGCCCAGGTCCCCGCCGGCGACCGGGAGGATGCTGCCGGTTACGTAGGACGCTTCATCTGATCCGAGGAACACGATGGGTGCAGCCTGTTCGTCCAATGTCCCGTAGCGCTTTATGAAGGACGAGTCCACGGTTTGGTCAACGATCACCTGGTACCAGGCCTTTTCCGTGGCGGATTCTGCCTCGGGTCCGCGCTTGACCCTGCGGGCCGGCGCCTCGGTGCCGCCGGGGGCTGTCGCCACCACGCGGATGCCGCGTCCGCCCACCTCCATCGCCAATGATTGGGTGAGGGCGTTGACTCCACCCTTTGCTGCCGCATACGGCACGCGATGCATGCCGCGGGTAGCCACCGAGGACACGTTGACGATGGTGCCTGAACCCTGTTCCAGCATGGCCGGCAGCACGGCCCGGCAGGTCCAGAGGGTGGGGAAGAGCGAGCGGCGGATCTCCTTCTCGATCTTCTCCTCGTCGTACTCTTCATACGGGCGTGCCCAGATGGTGCCGCCAACATTGTTAACCAGGACGTCCACCCGGCCGTGGGCGGCCAACGCCGCGTCCACGGCCTGCTGCGCACCCGCGAAGGTCTCAAGGTCTGCGGTCACCGAGGTAGCCGAGCCTCCCGAACCGGAAGCCTGCGCGGCCGCCTGGATCCCCTGAGCCACCTCATGGACCAGCTCGGCCCGGTCTACGAGGACGACGGCGCCGCCCTCGGCACCGATGCGCTCGGCCACCTTCTGGCCAATGCCCTGGGCGGAACCGGTCACCAGCGCGACCTTGCCGGCGTACCGGCCGGGAGTAACGAACTGTCCCGCATATGGCCGCGTCATAAGCGGCCCGTCTTGGCGTCGATCGCTCCGGCCATGGTGTCTTTGGCATCGCGTGCGTGGGCCATGATGACCTCCCGCACCCGTACCTTGTCCTGCCGCTCAAAGGCATCAACCACATCAAGATGGTCCTGCGTGACCCGCTCGAAGATGGGGGTTCCGGCTTCGAAGGCCGCGGCCATCTGGGCGTGGACGTCGAGCCGTCGGTAGGACTCAAGCAGCATGGGATTGTCGCAGACCACGAAGAGGTATTCGTGGAACTCTTCGTTGGTCCGTGCGAACTCCTCCGGTTCCCGGACGGTGCCGGCTGCTACTGAGCGGATGGTGGCTTCGGCGAGCCGCCGGAACTGGTGCAGCTGCTCCTCGCTGAGGCGGCCCAGCATCAGCTCGCTTACCGCAAGCTCCAGGCCCATGCGCGCGTCCAGCTGGGCGAAGCTGTCCTCCTTGCGGAAGTCCAGCCGGCCGGTCTCCAGGGAAGAGACCGCCTCGCTGCGGCTCATCGCGTCGCCTTCGGCCTCGATTTTTTCCGCAGGTGCCGGTGCACCCGTTTCCGCGTCACCCCCGGTGGTTTCCTTGGGGGCAAACCGCTCGAAGTAGAAGTTGGCGGGCTTGATGCCCTCAGAATCCAGCCACTTCGACACGGCGTTGACCATGGGAGGCGGACCGCACAAGTAGATGTCGACGTCGCCGTCGTTCAGGTGCTTCGGCTCGATGATCTGGGTGACATAGCCCGTGTGGGGAGCAGATGTGCCCGGCTCGGAGGCAATGTAGTCCCAGGTGAATGCGGGCAGCTTCGCCCCATACTCGCGCAACCAGTCCAGGCCGACGATGTCCGCCTCACGGGTCAGGCCATAAATGAGATGGACCGGTACCGACGGCGGGTTCTCGGAAAGCTTCTCGAGGATGGACAGGAGCGGGGCCAGGCCGGTGCCGCCTGCCAGGAGCAGCAGGGGTCGCTTGGGCTCACGGAGGAAGAACGAGCCGTAGGGGCCGGTGAACTCGATGGTGTCGCCCACCGCTGCCTTGTCCCGCAGGTATTCGGACATCGCACCCTGCGGCGTCACCCGCACCATGAACGACGCATCCTGCACCTCGGGGCCGCTGCTGAACGAATAGGAGCGCTCCGCGTCCGTTCCGGGGACCTTGATGTTGACATACTGGCCCGGGAGGAAGGCCAGGCCGTCCCGGTTTTCCGCCTCCAAGGTGAAGGAAACTGTCGTTTCCGAGTGCTTGTTGAGTTCCTTCATGGTGGAGGTGAAGGTGGTGGCCGAGGTTTTCGCCGATTCCGACGTTGCAGGGATCTGAATGGCCAGGTCCGACTCCGGAACCGCCTGGCAGGTGAGCAGGTATCCCTTTTCGAGCTCCTCCTCCGTCATCGCATCGTCAATGTAATCGCCCGGATCGAAGGAGCCGGAATCGCAGAAGGCCTTGCAGGTGCCGCACGCCCCGTCCCGGCAGTCCGACGGAATGTTGATCCGTGCCTTGTACGCGGCGTCCATCACGGTCTCGTAATCGCCGACCTTGATGACCTTGGTGACGCCATCCTCGAAGCTGAGGGCTACTTTGTGGCCCATTGTTTCCTCCTGGGTGGGGGCGCGTCGACGCGACCCGGGGTAGTGCGGATGTGCCCTACGGGCACGGGTTTTGAAACGGCCAAGGCCGGTGCCGGGCAAATGCCCGGCACCGGCGCGGGGCCGTCAGATCATGTAGACGTCCACTACGTGGTGGATGTAGTCGTTCTTGAGGACAACCTTCTTTTTCATGATGACCGGCTCGGCGCCGGCGAGGTCGATCGTGTAAAAGCTGGTGCCGAAGTACGTGTCCGTGGTGTTGTACCGGAAGTACAGGGTGAACCAGTTGAAGCGCACCTTCACCTGGCCGCCGTCGTGCTCCATGATTTCGACGTCGGTGATGTTGTGCCCGGTGCGGGGCTCCGGCAGGGAGGTGGCCGAGGACCGGTCCGTCTTGATCCGGAAGACGCGGTCCTCAATGCCGCCGCGGTTGTCATAGTAAATGAGCGAAATCTCGTTCTGCGGGTCCCCGGTCAGCCGGTCATCGACGTCCCATGCAGGCATCCAGAACTCCGAGTCCGGGTGATAGCACTGAAGCCACTCATCGAACTGGCGGTCATCCAGCAGGCGGGCCTCCTTGTAGAGGAAGGCGCGGACGGTTTCGAGGGTGGCGATCTCCTCGGCGCTCTTGAGCGCCGCAGCGGGCTGTGTCAGGTTGGTCATGGGTTCTGCGCTCTCTCTGGTTCCACGTGGACGGGGTCAGGCGGTGACTGGAACGGCGTCCAGCGCGGAAGTCTCTTCCTCCGCCAGAGCCCGGTCCATGACTTCTTTCCAGTACCCGTGCTGGATGGGGTAGAGCCCCTCGTCCTCGGTGCGCACCCCGGACGCGATGACCTTGGTCATCCCCAGCGCCTGGGCCTGCTCGTCGGGGCCCGCGATCTCATGGGTGGAACCGCGGGTCATGTCATTCCAGGGCGCCGAGGTGGCCCAGTAAGTCTTGTTGCAGGACCGGAACTCCTCGAGGTCATCGGGAGTGGCCATGCCGGTGGCATTGAAGAAGTCCTCGTACTGGCGGATCCGCTTGGACCTGTTCTCCTGCGATTCGCCCTTGGGCGCGATGCAGTAGATGGTCACCTCGGTCTGGTCCGCCGAGATGGGCCGGAAATGGCGGATCTGCGAGGAGAACTGGTCCATAATGTAGACATTCGGGTACAGACAGAGGTTCCGCGAGATGTTGATCATGAAGTTGGCCATCTCCTCGCCGTACTTCGCAACGAGCTCGTCGCGGCGGTCCCACAGCGGGCGGTCCTCCGGGTTGGTCCATTCCTGCCACAGCAGCAGGTGTCCGTGGTCGTAGGAGTAGAAACCCCCCTTGACCTTGCCCCACTTGCCGGCGTCCATGGCCTTGGTCTTGTTGGCGGAGTCGCCGGCGGTGCGGCGGGCCGTGGTGGCCGCATAGTTCCAGTGCACGGCGGTGACGTGGTAGCCGTCTGCACCGTTCTCGGCCTGCACTTTCCAGTTGCCGTCGTAGGTATAGGTGGACGCCCCGCGCAGCACCTCAAGCCCCTCCGGGGACTGGTCCACGATTGAGTCGATCACCTTGGTGGCATCACCCAGGTGTTCTTCGAGCGGGAGCACGTCAGCCTTCAGGGAACCAAAGAGGAATCCGCGGTATGACTCGAAGCGGGCCACTTTGGTGAGGTCGTGGGAGCCCTCTTTGTTGAAGGTCTCCGGGTAGCCGGCGTTGCGCGAGTCCTTCACCTTCAGCAGTTCACCCGAGTTCTTGAATGTCCATCCGTGGAAGGGGCAGGTGAAGGTGGTGCGGTTGTCCGTCTTGCGGCGGCACAGCATGGCGCCCCGGTGTGAGCAGGCGTTGACGATGCAGTTAAGGTTTTCGTCCTTGTCGCGGGTGATCACCACGGGAGTGCGGCCGATGTTTGTGGTGAAGTAGTCCCCCACGTTGGGGATCTGGGATTCGTGGGCGAGATAGACCCAGTTGCCTTCGAAGATGTGCTTCATCTCCAGTTCGAAGATCTCTTGATCGGTGAAAATTTCGCGCTTCGCACGGATGACGCCGTTCTCACGGTCGTCGATCACGGCGTCGGCAAGGACCTCGCGGACATGGGCCAGGTTCTCGGTCATGGCGTGCTCCTTCATTGGAGGGTGCTGGACGGATAGGCGGGAGGTCCGGGCCAACCCGCGGTGCCCAGGGGGACGTTGTCACGCCAGTCTTCCCTATCGTGATCGCCCTCACATCAGGCAAACACCTAGGTTCGGCCAAGGGTGCCTTTATGTCTGCTTCATGACAGAAAACAGGCAGAATCGATATTTGTAGCGTCCTTATTTGAGGCCTACGATGAGACGGTCATCACGCGAGCTGCGTCGCGACAGGTTCAGATCCTGCCCCCACCGGTTCGCACCGGGTTCAGGAGGAGTTCCTGTCCCCTATTCAAAGAGGAGTATGGACATCACCATGACCGAGACCCAAGCAGAAACCCGCCACGAGGACGAGGGCACTGCAGTCGAAGCCGGCTCCAAGGCCACCGAACGCTTCGCCGCCTCAGGCAAGCTCGCAAACCTGGATGTGCCGAAGGAAAGAGTGAGCCTGCTGGCGGGGGCACTCATCAAGGCCGCCAACGACATCGTCGTTGAGCACCAGGTCACCTATGAGGAATACAACGCACTCAAGGCCTGGCTCATCAAGGTTGGAACTGACGGGGAATGGCCGCTGTTCCTCGACGTGTGGCTGGAGCACACCGTGGAGGACGTCAACTCCCAGGACCGCCCCGGCACCGTGGGCACCATCGAAGGGCCCTACTATGTGCCGGGCTCCCCGGTGCTCCAAACCCCGGGCACCGTCGAAATGCGTGAGGACGAGGAGGGCACCCCGCTGCACTTCAGCGGCCGGTTCACCGACACGGACGGTAACCCGATCCAGAACGCCCAGGTGGAAATTTGGCATGCGGACAGTGCCGGGTTCTACTCCCAGTACGCGCCGGGCCTGCCCGACTGGCTCTTCCGGGCCACGGTCACGGCAGACGACGACGGCCGCTTCGAAATCAACACGATGCGCCCGGCGCCCTACCAGATTCCCACGGACGGAGCTTGCGGGCAGCTGATCAGTGCGGCAGGCTGGCACGCCTGGCGCCCGGCGCACATTCACATCAAGGTTTCCGCGCCCGGCTTCCAGCCCGTAACCCAGCAGCTTTACTTCCCCGGCGACCCGCACAACGCTGACGATATCGCCTCGGCAGTCAAGCCTGAACTGATGCTCGACGCCAAGCCGCGCACGGATGGCGGCACCGGCGAAGAAGCGGTCTATGACTACGTCCTCGCCAAGGAAGGCCAGCACAAGTAAGAACCACCGCTGACAATCCGTGCCGGCGCCTCGGCTCGGCACCGAAGGCGCCCTGGAGTGCAAACTCCAGGGCGTCTGTCTTTTTTGCCGCCGTTGCCAGGAGCCCGAATGCTGCCATCCCGTCAGGACCCACCCGCCACCCCCCTAGTGGAAACTGTTGCGGCCCATGCACGCCAGCCCCTGCTGGAACGCCCGGGTATCCGTCCCGCAGGCCTGCGCCAGGTCTTCCGTGACCTGGGCCTGCCCTATGTTTCCAACGGGGTGATCGGCCTTATCTTCTCCGCCTCCGGCCCGATAGCTGTAACCCTTGCAGTGGGAGCGGCGGGAGGACTTACCGAAGCCCAACTCGCGTCCTGGGTGTTTGGCATCCTATTTTCGGGCGGGGCAGCCACTCTGGTCATGTCCCTCCTCTACCGACAGCCTCTGGGCTTCGCCTGGTCCATTCCCGGTACGGTGCTCCTGGGTCCGTCCCTCCAGCACCTGTCCTTCGCGGAAGTGGTGGGGGCCTTCTTCACGTCCGGAATTCTGGTCCTCGCGCTAGGCGCCACCGGAGTGGTGCGGCGAATCATGGCAGTGGTTCCGATGCCCATCGTCATGTCCATGGTGGCCGCCGTATTCCTAAAATTCGGCACGGACATCGTCGCCTCCACACAGGCGAACCCGGTGGTGGCCGCACCCATGGTGGTCGCATTCCTGGTCCTCACGGCCGTGCCCGTCCTGGGCAGGTTTCTTCCACCGGTGCTCGGCACCCTTGCGGTCGGGTGCCTCGCCGTGGCAGTAAGCGGTCAATTCTCCTTTCAAGGGGGCGGACCGATCCTGGCCACTCCGGTCTTCACCCCTCCCGAGTTCACCTGGGCCGCCCAACTCGAGCTCGTTGTTCCCCTGGCCCTCACCGTGTTGTTCGTTCAGAATGGCCAAGGCATCGCCGTCCTCCGTGCCGCCGGCCACAATCCGCCGGTCAACGTCTTCGCCATCGTGTCTGGCGCATTTTCGTTGCTCAACGCGGGCTGCGGCGCTGTCTCAGCCTGCGTGACTGGCCCTACCAACGCCCTCATGACATCATCAGGAACCAGGCAGCGCCAATACACTGCTGCCGTGGTGTTCGGCCTCCTGGCCATGACCTGCGCCCTATTGGCTCCCGCCCTCACCCGGCTCATGCTCGCCACACCCACGGAATTCATCCTCGCCCTGGGCGGCATTGCCATGCTGCGGGCTCTCCAGCAAGCCTTCGTGACCGCCTTCGCCACGACCTTCACCTTGGGGTCCCTGGTGACGTTCGTGGTGACTATGTCCGGCATGAGCCTTTTCAACATCCATCCGGCGTTCTGGGGCCTGGTCATCGGCTACACCGTGTCCCGGGTCCTAGAACACGCGGACCATGCCGGGCCAAAAGCCAGGCTGAAAAGCGCGACGTCTGCACCATCTGTGAAGGCGTCGGCCAACTAAGCTAACGGCATGGCCAACAAAACCACTGCCGAAAAACTCGCCACCATCCAGAAGGGCTACACCCTGGAAGGCGCCACCATCGAGTTGGGAGCCGCCATTGTGGACGGCGAACTCCACAAGGAAGCCCAGGTCCGACTGCCGCTGGCCATGATGAACAGGCACGGCCTGGTAGCCGGCGCCACCGGCACAGGCAAGACCGTCACGCTGCACATGATGGCCGAGCAGCTGTCCGCGGCCGGAGTTCCCGTGTTCCTCGCGGACATCAAGGGTGACCTGTCCGGCCTGGCCACGGCGGCCGCCGGCAGCGAGAAGCTGAAGGCGCGCACCGACAGCATCGGCCAGGCCTGGGCCGGCAAGACGTTCCCCGTGGAGTTCCTGGCCCTGGGCGGCGACGGCAACGGCATTCCCGTCCGTGCCACCATCACCTCGTTTGGCCCCATCCTGCTCTCGCGCGTGATGGAGCTCAACGACACCCAGGAATCCAGCCTGCAGCTGGTCTTCCACTTTGCGGACAAAAACAACCTTGAGCTGATCGACCTCAAGGACCTCCGCGCGGTCATCCAGTTCCTCACCTCGGACGAGGGCAAGGACGAGCTGGAGGAACTGGGCGGCCTGTCCAAGGCCACCGCCGGCGTCATCCTTCGCGAACTGGTGAACCTTGAAGCGCAGGGCCTGGAACGGTTCTTCGGCGAGCCTGAGTTCGACACGGCCGAGCTGCTCCGGACCGCCCCGGACGGGCGCGGTGTCATCACCTGCCTGGAGCTGCCCACGCTGCAGACCAAGCCGATGCTGTTCTCCACCTTCCTGATGTGGCTGCTGGCTGACCTGTTCGAGGACCTCCCCGAGGCCGGCGACCTGGACAAGCCCAAGCTGGTGTTCTTCCTCGATGAGGCCCACCTGCTGTTCAACGGCGCGTCCAAGGCCTTCCTGAACGCCATCACCACCACCGTCCGGCTGATCCGTTCCAAGGGTGTGGGGATCTTCTTCGTCACCCAGACCCCCAAGGACGTCCCCGCCGACGTCCTGGGCCAGCTGGCCAACCGCATCCAGCACGCCCTCCGCGCCTTCACCCCGGAGGACGCCAAGGCCCTGAAAGCCACCGTTTCCACGTTCCCGATGAGCGATTACGACCTTGAAGAAACCCTCACGTCCGCGGGGATCGGCGAGGCCGTCATTACCGTCATGAATGAGAAGGGCGCCCCGACGCCGGTCGCCCACACGCGCCTGCGCGCCCCGGAATCCGTCATGGGCCCCAGCGCTGAGGAGCTCATCAAGAGCACGGTGGGCGGGTCCGCATTGCTCGCCAAGTACGGGACCGCCGTGGACAACGTCTCCGCCTACGAGAAGCTCACCGGCAAGGGCGCTGCGCCCACCGGCGGAGCCGCGCCCGGCGAGCCCCCGGTTCCGGGGACTTCCGGGCAGCCAGGTCCGGGGCAGGCCGGTTCCGGGCAACCACGTTCAGTGCAGGCCGACGTCGACGCCGAGGCCCGCAGGATCGAGGAGGAAATCCTGGGCCGGCCCAGCAGCCGGCCCGCTCCGGCGCCCGACCGTGGTACCGGCTCCGATGCGCCCTCGCGGCGTGCACCGGAACCTGCTGCCCCTGCCGGCGGCGGGATGGTGGGCGACCTCGCCGGAGCACTCGGCGGGGCCCTGGGTGGCGGGCTGAAGAGCATGGTCCGGTCCTTGGGCACACAGCTTGGCCGGGAACTGCTCCGGGGCGTCTTCGGCACCTCGTCCCGGCGCCGCCGGTAGGCAAAACCGGACGATGTCCCGCCCTGTTCCTCCCGCCGTCGGGCGTCAGGAAAGCCGCCGCACCCTGCTACACGGGGCGGCGGCGACACCTGTGTTCGGCGGGCTTGCAGGTAACGTAAGGGAAGTGCAGATGAGTCAGGCGTTGGTGAGGATGGCAGCAGGGTGGCTGCTTGGCCTCATGCTTGCCGTGGCCGCGGCCGTCGTTGGGGTCAACGTGGTGAACAATACAGTGGCGAGTCCACAGCAGCCTGTGCGGGAGTATCTGGACGCCCTCCACGAGGGCGACGGCGGCAAGGCGCTGGGTCTGTTGCGGGCCACTGTGCCGCCCAGCAACGCCGCCATGCTCGACGGCACAGCGCTGCAGACGGCCTCTTCCCGGCTGGCGAACGTCAGCATCGGCGATGCCGAGGAACGCTCAGGCAACCAGGTCATGGTGCCCGTGCAGTACACGATCGATGGCAGCAGGCTTCGCACCGAGTTCCTGCTGGAGAGGACCGGCACCGAATGGCTGTTCTTCAACACGTGGGCGTTTGTGCCGTCGCGGCTGCCCACGGTGGGCCTGACAGTGGTGAACGCCAGCGAAGCCAACCTCAACGGCGTCCCGGTGAACATGCCCCAAGGCAGGAATTCGTTCGCCGTGTTCTACCCGGGTGAATACGAAGCCTCCCTGAACGGTGAATACTTTGCCGCGCCCGCCACACGAGCCACGGTGACATCCCGCGATGTCCCGGCGGCTCCGTTGAACCTGCTGACCGAGGCCACCGACCAGCTGCGGAAGGATGTGGGCGCGAAGGTCAAGGAATTTCTGGACACCTGCGCCGCCGAAGCCGTGAAGCAGCAAAAGCTGCAGCCGGACTGCCCCTTCTACTTCGCCAGCACCAACAACGTGGACGACGGCACCATCAAGTGGACCATCACGGAGTACCCGGAGATATCCATCGAGCCCTTTGGCGGCCGCTGGGTGGTTGCACCCCTCGACGGGAAGGCCAAGGTGGAGGCGGTCCAGCAGAGTTCCTTCACGGGCGCCTGGTCCCCGCTCAACGCAGAGGTGGACTTCAGCTTCACCACCCGCCTGGATGTCGCCGGCGACACCATCAGGGTCACCCCGCTCCTGAGCTACTAGCCGTCGCCTCTCGATCTAAACCACGGCGGCGGTGATCAGTCCATTCCGCGCAGGTCCAGGACCAACTCGGTGTCGCCGTCGTCCGTCAGGAGAACCGGGATACCCCAGTCCTGCTGGTAAAGGTGGCAGGCGGCGTGGTCCGGGATCTCGCCGTCCGCATCCTCCGGGCCGTCACAGGCCGCGGCGCGGGCGGTGATGTGCAGGATGCCCTCGGGAATGTCGGAAGCCAGTTCCAGCGTCCGAAGCAGGCCTACAGAGGTTCCTCCGCCGGCCACAAGCAGCTCCGGCGGGGTGGAGGAGATCTTCAGCTGCGTGGGGTCGCCCCAGCGGTCGTCGAGCTTCTGGCCGGTGGGCGCGGTGAAACGCACGGTGAGCTCGAGCAGCCCGGGGGCTACCGGGCTCTTGGGCCGGTGGGTCTGCGAGGCGCCCTCGTCCACTTGCTGGGCTTCCTTGGGGATGGGCACGTAGACCAGCTGATGCTTGTTGGCCTCCACCACTACCAGCAGCGGTTCGGAGCCTGCGGCGTGCGTGTGGTCCACAATCACGTCGGAGGGTTCCGAGAGTCCGCGGGCCAGCGTGGACACGGACCCCGCGGCGGGGTCGTAGCGCCGCACAGCACCGTTGTAGGTGTCGGCGATGGCAATGGAGCCGTCAGGCAGGACCGTGACGCCGAGTGGGTGCTGGAGGCGTGCCTCGGAGGCGGGGCCGTCGCGGAAGCCGAAGTCGAACAGGCCCTTGCCCACGGCGGTCTCCACGGTGACCGTGCCGCCGTCGTCAATGACCAGCTTGCGGAGGGCGGACGTTTCGGAGTCCGCCACCCAGATGTTGCCGTCGGCGTCCTCGGCCAGGCCGGACGGCTGAGCGAACCAGGCCTCGTGGGCGGGCCCGTCCAGCAAACCCTCAAGACCGTTGCCGGCAATAATTGCCACGGCGCCGGTGAGGGGCTCGAAGCTGAAGATCTGGTGCGTGCCGGCCATGGCGATCACCACTGCGTTGAGCTTGGTGGACCAGACGACGTCCCACGGCGAGCTGAGGGACACCTCCAGCGGATGCTCGCTGAGCTGGCCCGTGAAACCGGCAGCGTCCTCGTCCACCCGGGCGGGCCCGGTTTCCAGCAGGCGCTGCACGCCGTTGCCAACAATTGTTGTGGCCTTGCCGTCCGTGAGCGAGAGTCCCCGGAGGCGGTGGTTGACTGAGTCTGCAATGACGACGTCGTAGCCCGCCTTCGCTGCCACGTCTTCCGGAAGCAGCACGAGGCCCTGCGGCTCATTGAACCGTGCGGCGGGCTCGACGGAGTCGACGGCGGCGGCCTGGCCGTCAGCGTGGCCTCTGGTCCCGGAGCCGTAGGTGCGCAGCACCGTCTGGAAGTCGTTACCCAGCTCAACGAGACGGTGGTGCCCGGTGTCAGTTACCAGCCAGGAGCCCCCCGTGATGGTATCAGCGGCGGCGTTAGTCCCGCCGTCGGACGTTCCCTGGGCGCCTGAACCGTGCGCGCCTGAACCCTGCGCGCCTGAACCGGGTCCGGCGGAGCCTCGTCCGGCGGGCAGGAACAGAGCCTTCCCGGGGAAGCGCAGCGTGCCTGACGTGGCTTCCGGCGCCACGTAAGGGCCGGAGCCGCGGTGCAGCGTGCCCTTAGCCTCGTGCTCGGCGATCAGTTCGGGGACGAGCACGGCCAGGCCGTCAGCATGGCCTTCACCGGACAGGTGCGCCACGATGTAGCCCTCGGGGTCGATGACCACCAGGGTGGGCCAGGCGCGCGCCGTGTAGGCCTTCCAGGTCTCCAGCTCGGGGTCGTCCAGGACAGGGTGGTGGATCTCGTAGCGTTCCACGGCGGCGGCCAGGGCCACGGGATCTGCTTCGTGCTCAAACTTGGGCGAGTGGACGCCCACGGTGACCAGGACGTCCGAGTACTGTTCCTCGAGCGGGCGCAGCTCATCGAGGACGTGCAGGCAGTTGATGCAGCAGAAAGTCCAGAAGTCGAGCAGCACGATCTTGCCGCGCAGGGCTTCGAGGTCCAGCGATTTGCCGCCGGTGTTCAGCCAGTTACGGCCCACCAGTTCGGAAGCGCGGACCCGGAGTTGGGTGCGTACGGTTTCGCTCATCAGCGTCCTTCCAGCTTTGAGTTGCGTTCAGCCAGTCTGGCATCGCGTTCAGCCAATTTGGCAAACATATCGTTGTAAGCAGTGAGATCGGCGTCGTTATTCCTGTCCGCCGCCCGATCGGTGCGCTTGGACTCCCGGGCATCGGAGCGGGACCACATGATGGCGACGCCGATGGCCACCAGGAGGGTAGGCACTTCGCCGACGCCCCAGGCCACGGCCCCGCCCATTTGCTGGTCCAGGAGGGCGGACGGCCCCCAGGCGCGGCCAAGGTTGCCGAAGTAGTCGGCCGCCAGCAGGCTGGTGCCGCCCATGATGGCGACGCCGAAGAACGCGTGGAAGCCCATGGTCGCCAGCAGCAGGAGCAGGCGCATGGGATACGGGGCGCGACGGGGCAACGGGTCTGTGCCGATCATGGTCAGGATGAAGATGTAACCGGTGAGCGTGAAGTGCAGGATCATCAGCTCGTGGCCTACGTGGTCCCGCATGGCGAAACCGAACGCGTCCGAGTAGTAGAACAGCACGATGGAGCCCGCGAAATTGGCCGCCGCGAAGATGGGGTGCGTGACCAGTTGGGAGAACTTGGAGTGGATAAACACGAGCAGCCACTCGCGCGCCCCCCGGGTGCCGTCGCCGCGGGCAGGCAACGCCCGCAGGGCCAGCGTCACCGGGGCGCCGAGCACCAGGAAGATGGGTGCCACCATGGTCAGCGCCATGTGGTCCACCATGTGCGCGGAGAAGAGGATCCTGCCATAGACCGACGGCGGCCCTGAGGTGATGAAGGTCAGCACCAGGAGGCCGATCACCCAGTTCACGGCCCGGAACCACTGCCACTTGTCGCCGCGTCGGACCACCTTGGCGACGCCCAGGAAGTACGCCACCAGCCCGAAGAGCACCACGGCCACCCAGAGCCAGTCAAAGCGCCACTCCGTCAGCCAGCGTTCCGGCGTCAGTTCAGGCGGCAGCTCGTAGCCCGTGAGGATGAAGGCCGGCGACGCGTCCGGTGCAAACGTGGTGGGCTGCGGCGGTGCCGACCGGCTCAGGGCCACGGCGACGCCGGAGGTGGCTCCCATAACCAGGAGTTCCACGAGCACCAGCTGCCACAGCACGCGGCGTGAGGACATTGCCGAGCCTTTGCGGCCCAGCTGGGGGATGACCCATTGCCGGTGCATCAGGCCGATGCCGCCAAGGACCAGGGTGGCTGCCGATTTCGCGAGGATCAGCTGTCCGTAGGGGGAACCAAATAGGTCACCCCAGCTGGTGATGCGGATGCTGGCATTGATGACGCCGGAGGCAAAGACGAGCACAAACGCAAAGCCGGCCAGCGAAGAGAACCTCCGCAGCGTCGGTTCGGTGATGTCGGCGGCGGCACCGGGCTTCGAGCCGGTCAGGATTCCGGACAGCAGCGCCAGGACGACGATGCCGCCAACCCACGCGCTGACGCCCACAAGGTGCAGGCCCAGGGAGTTGATGGCGCCTTCGTGGTCCGACGAGCTTGAGGAGTGGCCGATCAGGGCGGCGGGAACCAGCCCGGCCAGCGCCAGGATCAGCGTGAGGGCAAGGCCGCCCAAGGATCTGACGCCGAACAGCGCTGTGGTCACCACGGCCGCGATGATGGTCACGCTCAGCCATGCCCGGCCGGTCTCGATGTCCGTCATGAAGTACACCAGGGCGCGGGTGAACTCGGCGTCCCCGCCGACGGCCTGGCCCGCAACGTCTGAGTAGGTGAGGACCAGCACGGCCACCGCCGACAGCGTCCAGGCAGCACCCGCAGCGGCAGCAATGGCCAGGGCCCGGGCGAACGCCGGATGTTCCGGAGCGTCGCCGGGGTGGGCCCGGGACCGGGGACCCGCAGTTCTGGGGAGGATGCCGACGGCGAAGATCAGTCCGCCGATCACCGTCGCCAGTGCCACATTGTGGATGGCCTTGCTGACCGGAAGCCCCCAGCGGACCAGGGCTCCGGGGTCAGAGACCTCACGGGCCGCGGCGGCGCCGGAGAAAAGGAGTGCCGCCGTCAGTCCCAGGAAGAGGGCTGCAAGGCCCGCGAGCTGCCACGGCCGGGAAATCCCCACGACGCCGCCAGCCCTGGCCGGGGCGCCCCTGTCGGGGCCTGGCTGGGGTGCTGCGGGACGGGATTTTGCTGCAGAAGGCACCTATCCATTGTCCGCTACGGGTGCCCGCGCGGCGAATCGGATTAAAGCAGAATCGGCTTAAAGCAAAGGAGCGGCAACCCTGGGGTTGCCGCTCCTTTGCTGCTGTTGCTGAAGAAGACTACTTCTTCTTGGCGACTGCAGCCTTCAGCTTGGAGCCGGCGGTCAGCTTGACGCTGTGGCCTGCCGCGATCTGGATGGTCTCGCCGGTCTGCGGGTTGCGGCCGGTGCGTGCTGCACGGTCGGTGCGCTCAACTGCGAGCCAGCCCGGGATGGTGATCTTCTCGCCGGCGGCGACGGAAGTCTCGAATACCTCGAACAGTGCATCGAGGACGGAGTTGACGGCTGCCTGGCTGGTGCCGGCCTTGCCTGCTACCTCTGAAACAAGTTCACTACGGTTCTTAGCCATTGATGTCCTCCTGGACGGTCACGATTTCTGGAGCCTGAACGCGGCATGCGTGCAAGCCACTGTTCGAAAACTTACCAGCTTGGGCCCCAGAGGTCCGCAAATTCCGCGTGTTTCCGCCATTTTTTGACTAAAATCACCGGTTTTCCGGGGAATTGCGGGGGAATTGCGCCCTCAGCGGACGCTCTCGCAGTTCCTGCAGTGTTCCGCTGGATGCTCTCTGAGTTCGTGCGACGTTCAGCCAGACGCCCTGTCACTTCGGGTGCCGGGTTGTGTCGTGCCCGACGGCGGAGCGTCTTGTGGGCGCGACGGCGGCGGGTGTGTTGGGTGCCGTGTCTTTGGTGGGGTGCGGGTTCGGGGGTGTTTTGTGGTGTGGTGGTTAAAGTGGGAGAGCCCCGCAACCTGGTGGTTGGGGGGCTCTCGACCTGTAATGATG
>NZ_JAKFFD010000148.1:0-84320 GCF_036675385.1 Pseudarthrobacter sp.
TACTTCGCCGACGCCGGCCAGCACCTGGAGCAGCGGCTCTTTGTTGACCATGCGGTGGCGAACTGCACCTCCAACGTGCTCTACAAGGGCGCGCTGCAGGGCCGTAACGCCCACGCTGTGTGGGTAGGCGACGTCCTGATCCGCAAGGAAGCCGAAGGCACCGACAGCTACGAGGCCAACCGCAACCTGCTGCTCACGGACGGCGCCCGCGCCGACTCCGTGCCGAACCTCGAGATCGAGACCGGCCTGATCAAGGGTGCCGGCCACGCCAGCGCCACCGGCCGGCTGGACGACGAGCACCTGTTCTACCTCATGGCCCGCGGCATTCCCGAGGATGCTGCCCGCCGCCTGGTGGTCCGTGGCTTCCTGCACGAGATCATCCAGCAGATCAAGGTACCGGCCCTCGAAGAGCGGCTCACCGAGGCTGTTGAGCGCGAACTCGCCGTGACGAACAACTAGACGGCGCGGAAACAGATGACTGACCAGCCAAAGGGCGAATTTGTCTGCAAGACGGATGAAATCCAGCTCAAGCAGGCGCTCCGGATCCTGATCGATGACTACCCCGTAGCCATCGTGAAGGACTCCATGGGAGACATCCACGCCATCGGGGACACCTGCTCGCACGCGGACATCTCACTGTCCGAGGGCGAAGTGGAGGGCTGCATGATCGAATGCTGGGGCCACGGCTCCCAGTTCGACCTGCGCAGCGGTGAGCCGCTCCAGCTCCCCGCCTACGATCCCGTCCCGGTGTTCGCCGTCGAGATCGTCGGCGACGAGGTCTACGTGGACTTCACGAACGTGCTCAACGGAGCGGAAGCCCCGAACTTCAGCTAGCAGCATCAACCGGACAGATCAGCCGCGAGCGGCAATACCAAGCAACAGAACCAAACTTCCAGATACAGACCGCACCACCGCCGGAGGGCGCGGTGCAGAGGAGAACAAGACCTATGTCTACTCTTGAGATCAAGGACCTGCACGTCAGCATTGACACGGAGCAGGGCACCAAGGAGATCCTGAAGGGCGTCAGCCTGACCATCAAGACCGGTCAGACCCACGCCATCATGGGCCCCAACGGTTCGGGCAAATCCACCCTGGCATCCACCATTGCCGGGCACCCGCGCTACAAGGTCACCAGCGGAACCATCACGCTCGACGGCGAAGATGTCCTCGCGATGACCGTTGACCAGCGGGCCCGCGCCGGCCTCTTCCTGGCCATGCAGTACCCCGTGGAGGTCCCCGGTGTCAGCATGACCAACTTCCTGCGCACCGCAAAGACCGCCATCGACGGCGAAGCACCCAAGCTGCGTACCTGGACCAAGGACGTCAAGGCGGCCATGGCCCAGCTGCGCATCGATGCAGACTTCGCCGAGCGCAACGTCAACGAAGGCTTCTCCGGCGGCGAGAAGAAGCGCGTCGAGATCCTCCAGCTGGAACTCTTCAAGCCGAAGTTCGCCATCCTGGACGAGACCGACTCCGGGCTGGACGTTGACGCCCTGAAGGTTGTCTCCGAAGGCGTCAACCGTGCACACGAGGCGGGCAACATGGGCACGCTGCTCATCACGCACTACACCCGCATCCTGCGCTACATCAAGCCTGACTTCGTCCACGTCTTCGTCGACGGCCAGGTTGTCGAAGAAGGCGGCCCGGAACTGGCTGACCGTCTCGAAGACGAAGGCTACGACCGTTACGCCACGGGCGCCGGCGCAGCCACCATCGCCGCTGCCGCACAGGCCTAGATAGGACTTGCCATGACCGAAATCAATGCGGCCCGCACGGGCCTCGAAGATGTCGAAGAGGCACTCAAGGACGTCATCGACCCGGAACTCGGTGTCAACATCGTGGACCTCGGGCTGCTGTACGGCCTGAAGTACTCCGACGACGACGGCGCGCTGCTGATCGACATGACGCTCACCACGGCCGCCTGCCCGCTCACCGATGTTATCGAGGAGCAGGTAGGCAAGTCGCTTGACGGCGTCGTTGACGACTGGCGCCTGAACTGGGTGTGGATGCCGCCGTGGGGTCCGGAGCGGATCACCGATGACGGCAAGGACCAGATGCGGGCCCTCGGCTTCAACATCTGATCCCCACTGCCTAAAGCACGACGACGGCCGGTCACCTCCCCAGCGGAGGTAGCCGGCCGTCGTCGTACTTGTCTAATTGGTGCTGCCGCCGGCCGCGGATCCTGTCAGAGGGTGGCCGCCGAGAATGTGTCGCACTGGTTGATGTCGCCGGTCTGGTAGCCGGTGTAGAACCATTTCTGCCGCTGTTCGCTGGATCCGTGCGTCCAGGCCTCGGGCGAGACCTGTCCGGTGGCGGCTTCCTGGATCCGGTCATCGCCCACCGCTGACGCTGCGGACAGGGCATCGTTCAGGTCCTGCTGGGTGATCGGTTCCAGGAACGGCTGGCCGTCGGGTCCGGGCTGGGTTGAGGCGTGCTTTACCCAGAGGCCGGCATAGCAGTCGGCCTGTAGTTCCACGCGGACGGCACCGGACTCGGGCCCCTGCGGGTCCTGCTGCGCGCGGTCGATGTACCCCAGCACATTCTGGATGTGGTGGCCGAATTCGTGCGCCACCACGTACTCCTGCGCCAGGGGACCTCCCGAGGATCCGAAACGGTCCACGAGATCCTGGAAGAACCCGGGATCGAAGTAGGCGGTGCTGTCAGCCGGGCAGTAGAAGGGGCCCACCGCGCTGGAAGCCGTCCCGCACGCGCTGTTGACGGCCTGGTCGAAGATCACGGTCTCCGGCTGCGGGTACTGCACGTTGTATCGCTGGAGATACGCGGGCCAGAACGCGTTCAGGCTGTTCACCGTGCCGGTGATCCGGCAGTCCAGCCGCGCGTCGGCGTCGGCCCCTGTGGTGCAGGCCGGGGCCGTGCCCTGGTTCTGATCCGCCGTGCCCGACCCGCCGGTCAGGCCTTCGAGCAAGGCGGGGTTGACGCCGAGGAGCACGGCTATCAGCAGGACGATTCCGCCACCGATGCCGCCGCCGACTTTGGCCCCACGGCCCATGCCACGCCGGTCCTGGACCTGGGAAGGGTCCAGCTGCACGTTGTCATTGAAGCTCATGAAGTCACAATAGCCGTTAGCGGCACCACCGAAGCGGAGTCCGGCCGGTAAAGTTGGGTCGATGCCTTTTCTCGACAATATCCAGCGCTGGGCCGAAGAACGCCCCCATGACACCGCCGTCGTGGTGGCGGGCCGGCGCCTGCGCTGGGCTGAACTCCGGGACGCCGCCGCCGCCGCCCTTCCCGAGACAGCAGCCGTCACCGTGCTTGCCGAGGCCAACTCCGTGGACTTCGCCGCAAGGTTCGCCGCAGCCGTTGCCGGCCGGCGGCAATGCGCTGTCCTGGACCCGACCTGGCCGGAGTCCCTGCACCAGGAGATCGTTCAACGGCTGGCGGAGTCGGCCAAGCCCGGGACGGTTTCCGCAGCGGATGCCTTGGCGGACGGGCCGCCGGACTCGACGTTCCTGATCGGACTCACCTCCGGCACCACGTCAGTGCCCAAGGCGTTTACCCGGTCCAGGCAGTCCTGGCGGCAGTCGTTTGACGCGTCCGTGGCGTTCTTCGGCCTCGCCCAGGACGACGTCACGCTCGCGCCCGGGCCCTTGGCCGCCAGCCTTAACCTCTATGCCCTGGCTGAGTGCCTCTACGCCGGCTCTGAATTCCAGACGCTGGAGAGTTTCGACGTCGGTGATGTCCACGCCGCCATCACGCACGACGGCGTGACCCGGCTTATCCTCGTGCCCACCATGCTGCGGCTGCTCAGTGAGCGCGGCCTGACCGGCGGCGTGGACGCCTCCGGCATCCGTACCATCATCTGCGCCGGCTCGAAGCTGGACGCACGCACCCTCGAAGCGGCACGGCGCTGGGCGCCGAACGCCACCATCTTCGAGTACTACGGCGCGTCCGAACTGAGCTTTGTCTCCGGTGTGGGGCTGGCGGCGGGGGAGCTCCTGGACGCCGGGGGAACAGGCATCGGACACCCGTTCCCTGGCGTGGACGTCAGAATCCTGGACGATGAGGGTTCCGAACTGCAGGACGGCGAAGCCGGGAATATCTGTGTCCGCAGCGGCATGGTCAGCAACGGCTACCTGTGGGGTGACGACGGCCAGGCGCTGCGCTCCTTCAACGGCTGGTTCACGGTGGGGGACCAGGGCTACCTCGCCGACGGCGAACTGCACATCCTGGGCCGGCGCGCCGACATGATCCTGACCTCGGGAAAGAACGTCTATCCGCACGAAGTGGAACTCGCCCTGGCGGCCGTGCCGGGGGTGGCTGCTGCGGTGGCCGCCGGAATACCCGACGATCTCCGCGGCCAGCGGGTGGTCGCCGGCGTCGTTCCTTCCCATGGCGGCGTCACGGCCACGCAGCTGAAGGCCGGACTCGAAAACATCCTGCCGCGGGACAAGCGGCCCCACCAGTACTTCGCACTCTCCGAACTCCCCACCACGGACCGTGGCAAGGTCAGCCGGAACATCCTGCTCGACTGGATCGGCTCCCAGGACCCCAGGGCGCGGCACCTTGACCGCTGACCTGCGGCCCCATGGCATGCCGCCCGGCGACGTGCTGCCGCCGGACCGGCAGCCCGTGATCATCGCGGCGCGGCGTACCGCGGTCCGGCGTGCCAACGGTGCGCTGAAGGAACTGCGTGCGCACCAGCTTCTCGCACCGGTCCTGGTCGACCTCCTGGCAGACGCCCACGTGCCGGCCGAAGAAGTCACGGATGTGGTGATCGGCAACGCCGTGGGCGGCGGCGGCAACGTGGCCCGCCTGGCCCTGCTCGAGGCGGGCCTGCCGGTCGGTGTGCCGGGACTGACCGTTGACCGCCAGTGCGGGTCAGGCCTGGATGCCATCGTTCTGGCCGCCCGGCTGGTTGCCGCCGGCGGCAACACCGTGTATCTGGCCGGGGGAGTGGAGAGCATCAGCACGGCACCGCTGCGGGCCCACCGGAACGACGGCGGCGAGCCTGACTTTTTTGCCCGGGCCCAGTTTGTGCCGCACAGCTTCGGCGACCCGGATATGGGGGTTGCCGCAGAGAATGTAGCGGCCCGGTTCGCGGTCAGCCGGGAGCGGCAGGATGCCTCCGCGCTGCGCAGCCACCAGCGGGCGCTGGCCGCGGCTAAAGCAGGCTTCTTTGCCGGCGAGATCACCACCCTGGAGACGTCCGCTGGACCCATCAGTGCCGACGACGGCCCCCGCACCGGCCTGTCCGCCGCCGTTCTCAAGCGGTTCCCGCCCGCCTTTGTGCCAGGGGGCACTGTCACCGCCGGGAACTCATGCTTCGACGCGGACGCCGCTTCCGCCGTCGTCGTTACTTCATTGCAGCGGGCACGGGAACTCGGAGCCACAGCCGGGCTCCTGGTGCTGGCCACGGACACTGCCGGCGTGGACCCCGAGCTGCTGGGGATCGGCGCAGCGGTTGCCGGTGAGCGGCTCCTGCAGGCGAGGGGGCTGTCGGCTGCCAGCGTGGATCTGGTGGAATTCAACGAAGCCTTCGCGTCCCAGACCCTGGCCTGCCTGGACCAGTTGGGCATTGATCCGGACCGGGTCAACCTCGACGGCGGGGCGCTGGCATTGGGCCACGCCTACGGGGCGTCCGGGGCGGTGCTGGTGACCCGGCTTCTCGCCCAGGCCCGCCGTACCGCGAATCATGGATCGTTGGCGCTGGCCCTGATCAGTATTGCCGGCGGCATGGGCACGGCGGCGCTGCTGCGTTATGAGTTGCTGGCCGGAAACCACCTAGACTCCTAAGCCGCACACGACGGACCAAAATCAGTCTTCCGCGTCGCCCAGCCCGCGGGCAGCCAGCGCTTCGCCGGTCTGGCGGGCGAAGGCCACGGTGGTGATGAAGACGGGCAGCACGAGGGCACGCGGGTTCCGCTCGAGCCCGCGGGCCCGGGCGGAATCCCTGACGTCTGCAAAGGCGCCGGCGATATACGGGATGCTGCGGAGCATGATGGCGATGGTCAGCGCAAAACGTTCAGGGTCCGCGCCGAAGCGGCGGAACGGCGTGGCCAGCGAAACCACGCCGTCCAGGATCCGCTGCATGGGCGTGGTGGCCGTCAGCAGGGATGCCGCCACCACGCAGACCAGAATGTTCAGGACAATCCGGGCGGCTGTTGGCGCACCCAGCTGCCACCACTGGAACAGGCCGATGACCACCAGCACCACGGCAACAGGACGGACAGCACTTACGAGCCGCCCGGCTCCGGCGCCGGTCAGGAGAAACAGCACGCCGAGGGCGGCCAGGACCGCGGCGGAGACCAGCCAGTCGACCACCAGGAAGGACACCAGGCCGCAGCCCACCACCAGCAGGAATTTCAGTGCCAGCGGCGTCCGGTGGATGACGGAATTCCCCGGGACGTAGTTGGCCAGCAGGAAGCCGTGCCCCCTCACGGCGCGGCCAGGCCGTTGCTGACCAGCGCCCGGTATGCGTCCACAGCCGCGGCAGGGCCGCCGTCGAACATCACGCGTCCGGCCTCCACCACGAGCACGCGGTCCATCTCCAGGGCGAGGTCGAGGTCGTGTGTGGACATCACGATCTGCTGGTCGAGGCCGGACAGGGTGCGGCGCAGGAGTTCCCGGTTCCGGAGGTCCAGGAGGGTTGACGGTTCGTCCAGCACCAGCACAGCTGGGTTCACGGCCAGTACAGCGGCGAGGGCCATCAGCTGGCGTTCGCCGCCGGAGAGTTCGTAGATGCTTTGGTCCGCGAGCGGCAGCAGGCCGAGGCGCTCCAGGGCCGCTTCGGCCAGCCGGCGCCGCTCCGCCCCGTGGCGGACCGGGCGGCGGAGCGAAAGCTCCACGTCTTCGCGCCCCGTGGGCATCACCAGCTGCGACAAGGGATCCGTGAAGACGAACCCCACCTGCCTGCGGACCGCACGCACGGCACGGACGGTGTCGGCGCCGTCCACCAACACGGTGCCGGAAGTTGGCTGGACCAGGCCGTTAATCATTCGCAGCAGCGTGGACTTGCCGGACCCGTTGGCCCCGATCACGCCGATGCGCTGTTCGGTCAGCTCAAGCGTGACGTCCTGGAGCAGGGACTTGGGTTCCGGGCGGTTGTCAACGGCGACGGCCACGGCGGCCTGCCGGAAAGAAATGGTTGCCATGGCGGGACTAGTTGTTGATCCGCTTCACCCGGCGGACCAGGACGTCGGGGAATGCCCGGTGCAGAGCCACGGCTATCACCGCGGCGAGGATGTTCTTAATCACGTCACCGGGGTAGAAGATCAGGTCTGCGAGGAAGGCTTCACCCAGTGACGCTTTGGTGTTCAGTGCGATCCCGGCAACTCCGAGAGTGTGCACGATAGCGATGCTGGTGACCATCGCCGACGCGAAGAACCACAGCGCCCGGGCACGTGTTGTCCGCCGGATCACCACGGTGGCGAGCCAGCCTACAACGGCTGCTGCGATGGGGAAAGCAATGATGTAGCCGGCCGACGGTCCGGCCAGGATGCCCAGGCCGCTGCGGCCCTGGCTGAAGATCGGCAGGCCGGCCAGGCCCAGGAGAGTGTACAGGCCGACGGCGGCGAAACCCCGGCCCGGGCCCAGCATCAGTCCGGTGAGCATCACCGCAAGAGTCTGGAAAGTGATGGGGATGCCGAACACGTTCGCCGCGATGCCGGGCACCATGGCGGAGCCGGCCACGAGTGCCGCAAAGACGGCGATCAGGCCGAGGTCGGTAGCGTTCCAGCGGTTCCGGAGGCGGGAAGCGCTGCCTTTGGCGGCAGTGTCAGTCTGGCTCATGGGGTGTTCCTGTCGTGGTTGTACAAGCGAAGCATGGGGTGATCCTGACGTTACCGGCCGCCGTCGGACGCCATTTTGTAGGGGACCTACTAAGCGGGCCGCCCGGGACTGACGGCAGGGCACAAACGCTGAGCCAACGCACGACGGCGGTGCAGCGGTTATGGGGTCAAGCTGTGGCCGGTAGACTTGGAAAGGCCGTTCTTCGGCCATTCTGCCGGCTGCTTCCAGACATCACCCGTTGAGCTGCGGCGTTTCCCTGTTGTGAAAGGCCTTACCTGCTGTGATTACTGTCCAGGATCTTGAACTGCGCGCCGGCGCCCGGCTCCTCATGGACCAGGTGAGCTTCCGCATCGACAAGGGCGACAAGATCGGCCTCGTCGGCCGTAACGGCGCAGGCAAGACTACCCTGACCCGGGTGCTCGCGGGCGAAGGCCAGCCCGCCGGCGGCAAGGTGACCCGCAGCGGCGAGATCGGCTACCTGCCGCAGGATCCCCGGACCCCGGACATGGAACAGCTGGCCCGCGACCGCATCCTCTCCGCCCGCGGCCTGGACATCGCCGTCAACAACCTCAAGAAGACCCATGAGGACATGGCCAGCGAGGACACCGAGATCCAGCGCAAGGCGATGAACCGCTATGACCGGCTGGAATCCGAATTCCTGGCCGCCGGCGGATACGCGGCCGAGGCCGAGGCCGCCGCGATCTGCTCCAACCTGGCCCTCCCGGACCGGCTGCTGAACCAGCCGCTCAAGACCCTGTCCGGCGGCCAGCGCCGTCGTGTGGAACTCGCCCGGATCCTGTACTCGGACGCCGAAACCATGCTCCTCGATGAGCCCACCAACCACCTCGACGCGGATTCCATCACCTGGCTCCGCGAGTTCCTGAAGAACCACCAGGGCGGCCTGATCGTGATCAGCCACGACACCGAGCTGCTCGAAGCCACCGTCAACAAAGTGTTCCTGCTGGATCCCAACCGCGCCAAGATCGACTTCTACAACATGAACTGGAAGCGCTACCTCCAGCAGCGCGAAACGGACGAGCGCGCCCGCAAGCGTGAGCGCGCCAACGCCGAAAAGAAGGCCCAGGTCCTCATCGACCAGGCCAACAAGATGCGCGCCAAGGCCACCAAAGCTGTCGCAGCACAGAACATGGCCAAGCGTGCCGAACGTCTCCTGGGCGGCCTCGAAGCCGTCCGTGCGACCGACCGCGTGGCAGCCCTGCGCTTCCCGGATCCGTCACCCTGCGGCAAGACCCCGCTAACCGCGGACGGACTCAGCAAGTCCTACGGCTCACTGGAGATCTTCACCGATGTGGACCTGGCCATCGACCGCGGCTCCAAGGTGGTTATCCTGGGCCTCAACGGCGCCGGCAAGACCACGCTCCTGCGGATGCTTGCCGGCGTCGACAAGCCGGACACCGGCGAGGTCGTGGCGGGCCACGGCCTGAAGGTGGGCTACTACGCCCAGGAGCACGAGACGCTCGACGTGGACCGCACCGTCCTCCAGAACATGCGCTCCTCCGCCCCGGACATGAACGACGCCGAGGTCCGCAACATCCTGGGCTCGTTCCTGTTCTCCGGAGACGATGTCGACAAGCCCGCCGGTGTGCTCTCCGGCGGCGAGAAGACCCGGCTGGCCCTTGCCACCATCGTGGCCTCAAGCGCGAACGTGCTGCTCCTTGACGAGCCCACTAACAACCTCGACCCGGCCAGCCGCGCCGAAATCCTCGGGGCCCTGAGCAACTACACCGGCGCCGTCGTCCTCGTAAGCCACGATGAAGGTGCCGTCGAAGCGCTGAACCCCGAGCGCGTCGTTCTGCTGCCTGACGGCATCGAGGACCACTGGAACGAAGACTACCTGGACCTGATTACGCTGGCTTAGTCCTGTCGGCGTCGGCCTCACATATCGCTTAGCACCGCACTGGATTTGCCGCGTGCTCGCTCGTACCTCGCTTAGACGCACGCTACACAAATCCACCGCGTCGCTGCGCTGACGGTCCACTCACCTTTGCGGAGCTAGCGGACTGTTATTTCTTCGGCGTCTGTGATCCGCAGCAGGTCTTCGTAGGTGATGCTGAACATTGAGTTGTGGTCTCCGGCTCCGGCCCAGATGAGTTTGTGGGCTTTGAGGGAGTTGTCCAGGAGTGTCCTGATCTTTTCCGGGTGGCCTATCGGGGCTACTCCGCCTACTTCCTGGCCTGTGTGTTGCAGGACGAAGGTGGCGGCGGCCCGGCGGATCTTTCCTGTTCCCAGCTGCACCGCCACGAGCTTCGTGTCCACCTTGGCGGCACCACTGGCCAGGATCAGGAGCGGGGCGCCGTCCACGTCGAAGATCAGGCTGTTGGTGATGGCCGCGACATCGCAGCCGAGCGCCTCAGCCGCGGCAGCCGCCGTCGGGACCTTGGTGTCGAAGATCCGCACTGTGTCCTGGACACCAGCCGCGGTCAGGGCGCTTTTCACATTCGCCACCGGGGCGGCAACTTCCACACTGCGCATGCGTCAGTAGCCCTGCGCGTCCAGGAGGGCGTCTTCCTCTTCCTCGGCGGTCGCCTTTTTACGCTTGCGGGCAACAGGCGGACGACGGCGGGCTGCCGCAGCGGCGGAGTGGACGGTACTGCCCGAATCCGTCCAGCCTTCTTCGCCCTCTGCGGCATCTTCGGCGTCGATCGCGGCGTTCCTGGCTTGCTGCCGCGCGGCGTACCCGAAGCCCACGAACATCAGCACGCCGAAGGCGAACCACTGCAACGAGTAGGAGAGGTGCGTGCCTTCTTCGGTGGCCGGCTTCGGGAACGGGAACGGCATGTCAGCGGGGGCGGGAGATTCAGACGCCAGCTGCCCGTAAGCGCCGGTGAGTACGGGATAGCCCAGTTGCTCCGAGTAAGTGGGGAGATCGATGGATGCGAGCTGGCCGTCGGGGGCGCCGCGGTCCAACTGCGGCTCGCCGTGCTTGAGGCGGACGACGGCGGTCACGGGTCCGGCGGGAGGCGCCGGGATGGAATCGGGACTGCCCGGGTTCTTGTTGCCGATGGGCAGCCAGCCGCGGTCGATCACCACGGTTTCACCGGTCTCCAGCCTGAACGGGACAACCACCTCATACCCGGGCTGCCCGTTCAGTGGACGGTTGCGGACAATCCGCTGGCCGTCGGGATCATACGTGCCCTGGAGTTCCACTTGGGTCCATTCTTTCGACGGGTCCAGGGCGGAGAACTCGTCCCTCGCCTCGTCGAAGGAGATGGGTGTGGCGGAATAGTTGGTGACCACGCGGTTGATCTCCGCGAGGGTCTCTGCGCGACGGTCCATCTGCCAGCGGCCGAGGAAGACGCAGGCAGCGGCAAAGATGGCGGCAAGCAGGAGGTATCCCAGCCACTTGCTGGAAAAGAGGAAGCGGTACATTCAGCCGTCCTGCCCTACCGGCGCCCGGCCGGTGTCCTGCCCCGAATCCAGGACCAGGGTTTCCTTCCAGAGCCCGCGGGTCTGGAGGTAATCTTCCAGCCAGTCACGGTGGTCATCGCAGGCAAGCCAGGTCTTGCGGCGTTCCGGCGTATGGATTTTGGGGTTGTTCCAGAGCAATTGCCAGGAAGCTTCCGAGCGGCAGGCCTTGCGGGAGCACATGGCCGCCATAGCCGGCGGGGGACCAGCGGTCCCTGCAGCCAGGTCAAAAATGTTCATGAGGCGCGCCGTTCCTGTCCTTGCGTGGGTTCGTCGTCGTCATCAATGAGCTCGCCCTGGATGACCGCGGACGTGGAGTCGTCCTGTTCCAGCGGCCAATACGGGCTTTCGAGCTCGGCAAGCGGAGCCGAGTCCAGCAGCGAGTCGCTGTGGACCTCCGCCTTATCGCTCCCGTTCGCGATCACCACAGCGATCCAGGGGAGGAAGACGGCGCCGGCCACCATCACGAGCTTGAACCAGCCGTCCACCACAAAAATGAGGATGAGGCAGACCATGCGGATTCCCATGGCCAGCGCGTACTTGATCATGCGCTGGCGCATGTCCTCCGAGTGGGCGGCCGCCGCGTCCGTAATGCTGTGGACCCCTGAATCCCCAGAGAACCTTTCGGGATCTCCGGGCACAGACTGTCCAGCATGGTTTTCAAGGGTCACGGCTGATTGATCACGCTCCAAAGGCTTGCCTCAATTCTCTCACCATCGTCAGTGGCGCCCAAACGCGGGCTAAGATCGGAGGCAGCAAAATCACACCCCCTTACAACCGCGGCTGCACATGCCGCAGAATCCCGGAGCGTTTTATGTCTGAAGCAGCTACAGCGGCCCGCAGCGTCCTGATCACCGGTGGAAACCGCGGCATCGGCCTGGCCATCGCGCAGGCTTTTGTGGCCAACGGCGACAAGGTGGCCGTGACATACCGGAGCGCGTCGGAGCTGCCGGCCGGGATTCTGGGCGTGAAGGCCGATGTGACTGACGAGGCCTCTGTGGATGCTGCCTTCGCCGAGGTGGAAGCTGCCCACGGTCCCGTTGAAGTCCTGGTGGCAAACGCGGGAATCACCAAGGACACCCTCCTGATGCGCATGAGTGAAGATGACTTCACGTCCGTGATCGACACCAACCTCACCGGCGCTTTCCGCGTCATCAAGCGCGCCTCGAAGGGCATGATCCGCATGCGCAAGGGCCGCGTGGTCCTCATTTCCTCGGTCTCCGGCCTTTATGGCGCGCCGGGACAGATCAACTACTCGGCCTCCAAGGCCGGTCTGGTGGGCATTGCCCGGTCCCTGACCCGAGAGCTCGGTTCACGCGGGATCACGGCAAACGTTGTGGCTCCCGGATTCATCAACACCGACATGACGGCAGAACTGCCTGAAGCCACGCAGAAGGGCTACCTTTCCAGCATTCCTGCCGGCCGGTTTGCCGAGGCAACGGAAGTGGCGAACGTGGTCCGTTGGATCTCCAGTGACGAGGCGGCCTACATTTCAGGTGCCGTCATTCCCGTTGACGGCGGCCTTGGCATGGGCCACTGACCACCGAACCCTGACCAAGCTTCCGCTCAGGCGGCGGCGTCGAAGGCTTCCCTGAGCCAGGCGGCGACCTCGGCGTCGACGTCCCCAGGCGCGCGCAGTTCCAGATGGTGCATCCACACGCCGTGGGACGGATGGACCACTTCCTTGAATCGGGGTGACTCATCCCGCCGGGAGAGTGCGATGGAGAGAACCGCCGGCACTCCGGTTGTGAGGTGCCGGCGTGGATTCCAGACGTATGCGAAGCCGCGCCTGTTCCGGAAGGCCACCTGGCTGGTAGTGGTGCGCACGGTCGCCGGCACGGCGTTCATGATGGCGTCGTGGACGGCCTGGCAGAGTTGAAGGCCGGCAGGGGAGTTGCTGAAGACCTCGCCCGGTGTGGACGCAGTGCCAGTGCTACCCGTCATGGGGGGAGCATACGCCGCCGGGAGGCTTCGCGGAACTAGCGCGAACCGTCTTCTTTGTGGGGGTCACACAAGCGAATGCGGTGCAGGCGCTGGCATGATGGACTTCAGACTTCAAGCGATTTAGACGTTTCAAACAAAGGAGCCCATATGGGACTGCTGGACAACAAAACCGCCATTGTGACCGGATCCTCACGGGGAATCGGCGCTGAAGTGGCCAAGAACCTCGCTGCCGAGGGCGCCGCCGTCGTAGTTAATTACCGCCAGAAGGCGCCGCGCGCCAACAGGGTGGTCGCGGGAATTGAGGCTGCCGGCGGACGCGCCACCGCAGTGGGCGCGGACCTCACCACCCAGGAAGGCGTGCAGGCCCTGGCCAGCGCTGCCATGGAGAACTTCGGCTCGCTGGACGTCCTGGTGCTCAACGCTTCCGGCGGCATGGAGTCCGGCATGGCAGACGACTACGCCCTGAAGCTGAACCGCGACGCCCAGGTCAACATGCTCAACGCCGCCGTGCCCCTGATGAAGGAAGGCTCACGCGTGGTCTTCGTGACCAGCCACCAGGCCCACTTCATCAACTCCGTGCCCACCATGCCCGAATACGAGCCCGTGGCCCGCAGCAAGCGTGCCGGCGAAGACGCCCTGCGTGAGCTCCTTCCGAACCTGGCTGAGAAGGGCATCTCGCTGGTGGTGGTGTCCGGCGACATGATCGAAGGAACCGTCACAGCGACGCTTCTGGACCGCTCGAACCCGGGCGCCATCGAAGCCCGCCGCGCCGAGGCCGGAAAGCTCTATTCCGTGGAGGAGTTCGCTGAGGTTGTGGCCAGCATGGCGACCGCGGACGTCGAATCCGGCCACACGGAGTACGCCGGCGGCTCCGACTACTTCGGCAAGGGCGCCGAGTAGCGGTTCCGGGCATCCCGCGAGGGCCGTAGTTGCCCGCGCCAAAACCCCATCACCACGACGAGCTCCGGGCAGTACCCCTGCCCGGAGCTTTTGTCTGTCGCGAATCCTCCGGTACCTCGGCGGCGTTGTCTATGAGGGCAACGCCGCCTAGGGTTTATGGATGGCACAGCAACCAGAGGTGACAGGCCGTAGCTATCCGGCAGGTGTTCCGTGCTGGGTGGACACCGAGCAGCCCGACGTGGAGGCCGCCATGCACTTCTACGGCGGAATCTTCGGGTGGGAATTCAAGGATACGGCCCCGTCCGGCGGCACCGGCAGGTACGTCATAGCCACCCTTGACGGCCAGGATGCCGGCGCCATCACGGGCCCCGGAACCGGTGCCGCCACGTGGAACACCTACGTCTCCGTCGACGAAGCAGATGCTGCCGCGCGCCACTTGCTCTCCGTCGGCGCAACACTGAAATCGGCCCCTGCCGATGCGGGCTCAGGAGGCGTGCAGGCAGTACTGGCAGATCCCGAAGGCGCCGAGTTCCGCATATGGCAGGCCCGCGAGCGGCTCGGTGCCCAGGCCGTCAACCTTCCCGGCGGATGGAACTTCAGTGATCTCCACACCACAGACCCCGAGGCAGCAGTCGCTTTCTACACGAAGGCCTTCGGCTGGCAGTTCGACAACCTGGACTTCGGAATCATGATCCGCCGCCCCGGATACGGTGATCACCTTGAGGCCACCGTGGACCCCAACATCAGGGCTCGCCAGTCGGGCGACCTCGTGCCCCGCGGCTTCGAGGATGCTGTTGCCTGGCTTGCCTCCGCGGCGCCGGGTGAGCGTCCGCAGTGGCACGTGACGTTTACTGTCGCAGACCGGGACCGTACGGCCGAGGATGCGGAGCGCCTCGGCGCCGACATCCTGGGGCAGGACGATACCGAGTGGACGCGCACCGTCCTGATCCGGGATCCCGGCGGAGCCGTATTCACTGCGAGCCAGTACACGCCGCCCGCGGGCTGAGCGGACCAGGCTGAGCGGACCAGGCTGAGCGGACCAGGCTGAGCGGACCAGGCTGAGCGGACCAGGCTGAGCGGACCAGGTTGGTGGACCCGGTTGGTGGACCCGGCCGTGGGACGGAGCCTGCGGCTCAGACGCCGGCGATGTGGCGCACGGCGTCGAGGTACGGCATGTTGATCGCAGAGTCCGCAACTGCCCGGACCGCAGGCTTGGCATTGAACGCCACTCCCATCCCGGCGGCACCGAGCATGTCCAGGTCGTTGGCGCCGTCGCCCACGGCAATGGTGTGTTCCATCGCGATTCCTTCTGCGGCCGCCCACTCGCGCAGGTACTTTTCCTTCGCCGCACGGTCGATGACGGCACCGAGCACCTTGCCGGTCAGGGCCCCGTCCACAATCTCAAGTTCGTTCGCCAGCCAGTAGTCCAGGCCCAGATCCTCAGCGATGGGCCCCAGGATCTGGTTGAACCCGCCGGACACCACGGCCACCACGTGGCCTGCAGCCTTGAACGCCGCAACCAGCTCAGCCGCACCTTCGCTCAGCTTCACTTCCGCCCGGACGGAATCGACGACGGTGGCCGGCAGCCCTGCGAGCACGGCCACCCGCGCGTGGAGGCTCTGCGCGAAGTCCAGTTCACCGCGCATCGCCGCTTCGGTGACGGCCGCCACCTCCTCCCGCTTGCCCGCATAGGCCGCCAGGAGCTCGATGACTTCCTGCTGGATCAGCGTCGAATCAACGTCCATGATCAACAGCTTGCGCGGAGCCGCACGAAGGCCAGCGGGAACGATGGCGGTGTCCAGGCCATCCTGCGCCGCCTCGGCCACCGCCCGGCGGAGGGCCGAAATGCCGGCGTCCGTGCCATCCGCGACGGCGACCTCGGCAGTGTGGACCTCAAACCGGCTGTCCCCGCCCCTTGATTCGGACTGGAGCGTGGCGCCACTGCCCGTCAGGGCGGAGCGCAGCTTGTCGAGCCCGGAGGCAGTCAGTTTTGGGCCATAGCTGACCGCAGTCACGTTCGAAGTCATGGCTGCAATCTTAGCCAGCGGGGGAGAACCGCCCGAATTGATTGCGCCACGTTGATGGCGAACCTGTGGGCCAGCCAGCAGACGGGCCGTGCCCGGGACTGTGACGGGCGTCGCTGTCCACGTTTTCAGTTATCAGTCCGTCCCTGTTTTGTCCTAGTGTCTACTCCTATGAGTGATGTTCTTGAATTGGCCGCCGTCAGCGTTGTCCGTGGGTCTAAGACGCTCCTGAACAAGGTGGACTGGCAGGTCAAGGAGGGCGAGCGCTGGGTCATCCTGGGACCCAACGGCGCAGGCAAGACCACTCTCCTGCAGATTGCTGCAGCCCGTCTTCACCCCACTAGCGGCATAGCCGGCGTCCTGGAGGAAATCCTCGGCTCCGTGGACGTGTTTGAACTCCGGCCCCGCATCGGCCTGTCCTCCGCCGCACTGGCCAGCCAGATTCCCGGGCACGAAACGGTCCTCAACGTAGTCGTCACCGCGGCGTACGGCGTGACGGGGCGGTGGCGTGAGGGCTATGAGAGGGCTGACGAACGCCGGGCTTTCAGGCTGCTGAATGATTGGGGCATGGGGCCGTTCCTGAACAGGGCTTTCGCGTCCCTGTCCGAGGGTGAGCGCAAGCGCGTCCAGATTGCCCGTGCCCTGATGACCGACCCGGAACTCCTCCTGCTGGACGAACCTGCCGCCGGCCTGGACCTGGGTGGGCGCGAGGACCTGGTGCACCGCCTCACCGAACTGGCCCGTGATGACGCCGCTCCGGCCATTGTCCTGGTCACCCACCACCTCGAAGAAGTGCCGCCTGGCTTCACCCACGCGATGTTGCTCCGTGAGTCCAACGTGGTGGCGGCCGGACCCCTTGAGGGTGTGCTCACGGCGGAGCACCTCAGCAAGACCTTCGGCGTGGAACTCGACGTCACCGTCAACGCCGGCCGCTACACCGCCACCGCCCGCCGCTAGGCCGCGGCGCCGCCAACCGTGGATCTTCTCAGCAGCATCTTTGTGTTTTTTGCCGGCCTGTGGGCCGGCACCATCAACGCCGTTGTAGGCTCCGGCACACTGGTCACCTTCCCGGTCCTGATCGCCCTCGGCGTCACTCCGGTGGTCGCTTCCATGAGCAACGCGATGGGCCTTGTGGCCGGCACCGCAGCGGGCGCGTGGGGCTACCGCCGCGAGCTCAAGGGCCGCGGCCTGCAGCTGCTGAAGCTCCTCCCGGCGTCGCTGCTGGGCGGCATCACCGGAGCCTGGCTGCTGCTGCACCTGCCGGAGAAGGTCTTCCACTACGTCGCACCGGTCCTCCTGGTCCTTGCCCTCCTGATGGTGGTGTTCCAGCCGCGGCTGCAGGCCTGGGTCCGCAACCGCGAGGAAAACCCCGAGCACGCCATCAAGGACAAACGCCATGGCATCCTCCTGATCGTGCTGGTGTACCTCGCCGGCGTCTACGGGGGCTACTTCGTGGCCGCCCAAGGGATCCTCCTGGTCGGCATTCTGGGCGTGTTCCTCACCGGCACCATCCAGAACGCCAATGCCATGAAGAACATCCTGGTCCTCGGCGTGAACCTCGTGGCCGCAGTGTCCTACCTGCTCTTCGCGTTTGACCGGATCAACTGGCTGGTGGTGCTCCTGATTGCCGTGAGCTCCACGATCGGCGGCCTCCTGGGATCCAAGGTGGGACGGAAACTGTCCCCGGCTGTGCTGCGGACTGTCATCTTTGCCCTCGGCCTGATGGCGCTGGGCTTTATGATCGCCAACCTGATGAAATAATCAGCCGGTGACAATCCACTACCTTCAATCTGCCGAGGATCCCCGTGTCTCCGACTACACGCAGCTGACGGACGTTCACCTGCGGAAGCTCCGTGAACCGGCTGAAGGAATGTACATCGCCGAATCCTCACGGGTCCTGCGCCGGGCGTTGGCGGCAGGCCACCGGCCAAGGTCGTTCTTCCTGGCGGAGAAATGGCTGGCTGACCTGCAGGATGTCCTCAGTGCCTACCCCGACGTTCCCGCCTTTATTGGCAGCGCTGCCCTGCTCGAAGAGATCACCGGGTTCCACCTCCACCGCGGCGCCATGGCAGCCATGCAACGGCCGGAACCGGTGCCCCTCCACGACTTGCTGGCAGGTGCGCGCCGGGTCGCGGTCCTGGAGGACATCGTGGACCACACCAACGTGGGTGCCATCTTCCGGTCGGCCGCGGCCCTGGACATCGATGCCGTGCTGATTTCGCCGCGCTGCGGCGATCCGCTCTACCGCCGCAGCGTCCGTGTCAGCATGGGAACGGTCTTCCAGGTGCCCTGGGCGCGGCTGGAGTCCTGGCCGCAGGACCTGTCGCTGCTCAAGGAAGCCGGCTTCACCGTGGCCGCGTTGGAACTCACCGGGGACGCCGTGGACGTGGACGCGCTTGCCGCACGCCATCCGGACCGGCTGGCCCTGGTGCTCGGCACCGAGGGCGCCGGCATGAGCGCCGAGACGCTCGCCGCCGTCGACCTCGCCGTGAAAATCCCTATGCGCGCCGGCGTGGACTCCCTCAACGTGGCGGCGGCCTCGGCCGTGGCGTTCTGGGAACTCCGGCCACGCGGTTCGCAGGGTCCGCGCTGATCAGCTATTATTAACAGCTGGCTGTCCTGCGCTTTCTGTCTTGCGGCAGTGAAGCAGACACCAGCCATCCCATTCATACCTGGCAGCTGGCAAAATCCAGTTGTGCGAACAAAGGCCCCATTATGAAGTCTGATATCCACCCGAAGTACGAAGCTGTTGTTTTCAACGACCTGGCTTCCGGCGTCAAGTTCCTGACCAAGTCCACCGTGTCTTCCAAGAAGACCATCGAGTGGGAAGACGGAAACACCTACCCGGTCATTGACGTCGAAATCTCCTCCGAGTCCCACCCGTTCTACACGGGCAAGCAGCGCATCATGGACTCTGCAGGCCGCGTCGAGCGCTTCAACGCTCGCTTCAAGGGCTTCGGCGGCGCGAAGTAATTCACTTCACCCCCCAAGGTTCTTTGGAAAGCCCGCACCGGCAACGGTGCGGGCTTTTTGCGTCCGGGGTTTTGTCGTTTCGGGGAGCCCCCATCGTGGGGCAGGATGGATGTCATGACTGCCTCGCCGTTTGCCGCTGAAGACCGCCCCCGCAGCCACCACGGTGAGTACAAAGTCCCGGGCGGCAAACTTGTGGTGGTGGATTTCGACCTTGTGGACGGCGTCCTCGCAGACGTCTCCCTCAGCGGCGACTTTTTCCTCGAACCCGACGAGGCGCTGCCTGCCATCAACCGGGCGCTGACAGGACTTCCGGAAAGCACGACGGCGGCGGAGCTGTCCGCGGCCGTCACCGCTTCGCTGTCGCCCGGCGCTGTCCTGTTCGGCTTTTCTGCCGACGCCGTGGCCGTCACCGTTCGCCGCGCGCTGGCGAAGGCCACGTCCTGGACTGACCACCACTGGAACATCATCGCTCCCACAGTGCTGTCCACGCATATCAACGTCGCCTTGGACGAAGTGCTGACCGAAGAGGTGGGCGCCGGCCGTCGCCACCCCACCCTGCGGTTCTGGGACTGGGAAGAACCGTCCGTGGTGATCGGTAGCTTCCAGTCCGTCCGGAACGAGCTGGATCCCGACGGCGTCGCCCGGCACGGCATGACCGTGGTCCGCCGGATCAGCGGCGGCGGAGCCATGTTCATGGAGGCCGGCAACTGCATCACGTACTCCCTGTACCTGCCGCAGACGCTCGTGGACGGGATCAGCTTCGCGGACTCCTACACATTCCTCGACGCCTGGGTGATGGCCGCCCTCGAGAAGATCGGGGTGACCGCGTTTTACGTGCCCCTGAACGACATCGCCACGGACCAGGGCAAGATCGGCGGCGCCGCCCAGAAACGCCTGGCCAACGGCGGCATGCTGCACCACGTCACCATGAGCTACGACATCGACGCCGACAAGATGGTCGAGGTGCTGCGCATTGGTAAGGAGAAGCTCTCGGACAAGGGGACACGCAGCGCCAAGAAGCGGGTTGATCCGCTGCGCCGGCAGACCGGGCTGGCCCGCACGGAGATCATCGCGGCCATGATGGAAGTGTTCACCGAGAGGTACGCCGCCACCCCCTCCGAACTCACTGCCGCCGAGCTCACTGCCGCCCGGGACCGGGTGACCACCAAGTTCGGCGCCGAGGATTGGCTGCACCGGGTCCCGTAAGAGCCTTGCCCGGTGATCTACAGAGCCTGTGCGTTGAGCGCCCTCAGAAGGTGGCTCCGCTGCTCCACAATGATCCGGCGCAGCGCCCGCGGCGCGTCCGAGTTGGCCGTCAGCCAGGCATCCGTGCGGAGCACCACGGCGTGCTCCGCAGGCAAGGTCCCCGCCGGCAGATCCTGTGCCAGGGGATAGAGCCCCCGGACGATCCGGCTGGCGATTTCAATGCTCCTGTTGTCCCAGACACCGCGGAGGCACTCAAAGTACGGCTCCACATAGGGTTCCAGCAGGGCAGCGGAGGCGGTGGCAAATCCAACGATGGTGGCGCTGAGCAGCTGGTTCGACAGCTCGGTCCCCTCCACGGCAGAGTGCCAGGCGGCGGCCTTCACACCACGCTCCGGACGGGCGGCGAGGGCTGTGGCGTGGCCCGCCCGGCCCGAGGCGGTGGTGTCGCGTTCGAGTTCTGCGTCCAGGTCTTCGGGGGTTGCCTGCCCATTGGCCGCCAGAGCGTGCCAGAAGCTCCAGCGCAGCTCGGCGTCCACGGCCAGGCCGTCCACCACCACCGTGCCGTCCAGAAGGCACCTGAGCCGGGGGAGGAGGGCAGCGTCATGACGGCTGGCGGCGGCGAGCGTCCGCGCCCAGGCCAGCTGGTGGTCCGAGCCCGGCGCTGCCTTACCCAGCTGGGCGTCGGCAGCCGCCAGGAAGGCGCCGCGCACCGCGTCGCGTTGGGCCAAGGGGGTGTAGCGTTCGACGGCGGTGGCGGCGTTCTCCAGGATGTTCAGCAGCACGCCGACTCCCGTTTCGGACGGGCCGAACGACGTCACGGCCTCCACGTAGCGGGAGGCCGGGCTTTCCCCGTCGCGGGCGGAGTTCCACAGCGCGGTCCAGCAGAGGGCGCGGGCCATCGGATCGGTGATGCGGTCCAGGGATGCCAAAACTGTTTCCCCGGACACCGGGTCCAGCCGGACTTTTGCGTAGGTCAGGTCATCATCATTGACGAGCAGGAGGGCGGGCCGCGGCTGCCCGGCCAACTCCGGGACCTCTGTCCGCGCTCCGGCAACGTCCGTTTCGATACTTCCGGTGCGGACCAGGGCGCCGTCGGCATCGAAGTTGTACGAGCCCACGCGCAGACGGTGCGGCCGCAGTTCCTCCCGTCCGGTAACCGGGTCCACCGCAGCCTGGACGATCGTTACGGCGCCGACGACGCCGTCGTGCGTGTCCGTCTCCAGCGACAGTGTGGAGATGCCGGAGGTCTGCAGCCAGGCGGCAGCCCAGCCGGCAAGGTCGCGGCCGGAAGCAGCGCTGAGGGCCTCCAGCAGGTCCGCCAGGGTGGTGTTTCCGTAGGCGTGATCGCGGAAGTACTGCCGTGAGCCCGCGATGAAAGCATCGAACCCAACGTACGCCACAAGCTGCTTGAGTACGGACGCACCCTTGGCGTAGGTGATGCCGTCAAAATTCTGTTTGGCGGCCTCAAGGTCAGGAATGTCGGCAACGATCGGGTGGGTGGTGGGCAGCTGGTCCTGGACATAGGCCCACGCTTTGCGCTTGTTGGCGAAGTTCACCCAGGCTGTCTCCCAGTCCGTGGCACGGTCCACACCGAGGGTACCCATGTAGTCCGCAAAGGACTCCTTCAGCCACAGGTCGTCCCACCACTGCATCGTGACCAGGTCGCCGAACCACATGTGCGCCATCTCGTGCATCAGCGTGTTCGCCCGGGCCTGGTACTGCGCGTCGGTGGCGCGGGACGTGAACACATAGCTTTCCGTGAACGTGACCAGCCCCGGGTTTTCCATCGCGCCCAGGTTGTATTCGGGCACAAAAGCCTGGTCGTATTTGCCCCAGGGGTACGGGTATTCGAACAGCCGGTTGAAGAAGTCCAGCCCGTTTTTGGTCAGCCGGAAGAGCTCCGCGGCATCGAACGATTCCGCCATGGAAGCCCGGCAGTACAGCGATAGGGGCACCTCCAGCGGCGTGCCGTCGTCGAGCCTGGTGCTCCAGTGGTCCTCGGCTTTGAAGTAGGGCCCGGCAAGGACTGTGGTGATGTAGGTGGACATGGGGCGTGTGGTGGCGAAGTCCCAGCGACTGGTGTCCGGATCACTGGTCAGCTGAGTGCGGGCCGCTTCCACCCCGTTGGAGGCCACCTCCCAGCCGGACGGTGCCATGACGTGGAATGTGTACTCGGCCTTGAGGTCAGGCTGCTCAAAGTTCGCGAACACTCGCCGGGCGTCGGCGGGCTCATACTGCGTGTAGAGGTAGCACTGGCCGTCAGCCGGATCCACAAAGCGGTGCATGCCCTCGCCGGACCGGCTGTACAGCGCAGTGCCGGTGACGGTGACCTCGTTCTCTGCCTGCAGGTTGTCCAGGCGGATCCGGGAACCCTCCACCACGTCGGCCACGGGCAGCGCTTTGCCGTTGAGGAACACGCTGTGGACTTCGCCGGCGATGAAATCCAGAAACGTGGACGCCACCTGCCCCTGGCGCGGCACAGCGGCGGAGAAGTGGATAACGCTGCGGCTCATGTAGCCCGCCACGTCCGGGTCCGCTGCCTGCCGCACATCCAGGGAGACGTCGTAACTGTGGGTGCTGATCAGGGCTGACCGTTGAGCGGCTTCATCGCGCTGCAGATTCTCATGTGACACTCAGCTATCTAATCACGGGATCCAGGCGTGCCGGTCACCATCCGGCCGCTCCGGCTGCCAGCCTAGGCCGTCATCAGCAGGGCCGCTGCCAGGCCCAGCAGCGCGATCAGCAGCCAGGCCGCCAGCGCCGCGAGCAGCGCCCTCGCTCCGGTGTGCAGGAGCGTACGGATCCGCACGGCCGACCCGAGCCCGAAGAGCGCCGCTCCCAGGAGAATGTCCTGCAGCCCCGCGCCGGCGTCGAGCCAGCCGTCCGAGAGCCAGTCCGTGGACCGAAGCGCCACCATGGCCACAAACCCCACCACGAACAGGGGCACCAGCGGCGGCAGCGCATGTTGTCCTGACGTACTTATGCGGTGGTGCACGCCCGCCACGGCCACCACCGGTGCCAGGAGCAGCACTCGGGTGAGCTTAACGACGACGGCGATGCCCAGTGCTGCGGTGCCGGCGGTCTGCGCCGTGGCCACCACCTGGCCGACGTCGTGCACCGACGCACCCGTCCAGGCGCCGAAAGCGAGGGGGCTCAACTGCAGGGGATGCATCAGCAGCGGCAGAATGCCGATCGCCAGCGTGCCGCACAGTGTCACCAGCGCCACCGGCAGGACAGTATCCGCATGCCGGATCCGCCGCACGGCCGCCATGGCACCGATGGCGGACGCCCCGCAGATCGAAAAGCCGGTTGCCACCAGCAGCGCGGTCTCACGCGGCAGCCGGAACAGCCGCATCAGCAGGTAGGTGCCGCCGAAACTCAGCAGCACCACGCCCGTTATCAGGACCATTGCCAGCCAGCCGAGGCCCAGGATGTCCATGATGCTCACCTTGAGGCCCAGCAGGACGATGCCGCCCCGCATCAGGTGCTTGCCCGCGAAGTCCAGGCCCGGACGCGCCCGTCCGGCGATCCACACCGCCGTGCCGGGCAGGTTCGCGGCGAGCAGGCCCAGCGCCACCGCGACGGTCATGGCGGGCAGTGCCGGCACCACAGCATGTACAGCGAAGGCCACGGCCAGCGCGGGGGTGGCCGTCAGGAGGCCGGGCAGGAGCCTGCCGGAACGAATCTTCAGTCCACGAAGCCTGGCGCGCAGTCCGCTGCGGCTGTTCCCGCCGTCTCCGAAGCTCCCGGGATTAGTTGTCTCTGGCACTCACTAACCTTGCCGGATAGGACACGGATTCAACGAACCGCCGTTGCCTCCCTGCAACACGCCACAATGGATGGCGGTAATGATTTCGAAACAAAAAGATGGTTGGCTAAAGGACATGTCAGACCTATTTCAGGATTACTCCGAGGCCGCCGAACGTACCGGCGCCTACGACGAGATGTTCGCCCCCGGCCAGGAAGCACGCGAGTCGTACGGCCAGGTGGCCGATGCCCTTAGCAAGCTCTCCCTCGCTGACGTCAGCGCCCGGGCGGACTCCATGGCACGGACCTTCCTGGACCGCGGTGTGACGTTTGACTTCGCGGGGGAGGAGCGGCCTTTTCCGCTCGACATCGTCCCGCGCGTTATCCCCGCCGATGAGTGGACCGTGCTGGAAAAGGGCGTGGCGCAGCGCGTCCGGGCCTTGGAAGCCTTCCTCAACGATGTCTACGACAAAATGAATGTGGTGGCGGACGGCGTCATCCCGCGCCAGCTCGTCACCACCAGCGCCCACTTCCACCGCCAGGTGCACGGCTTCGAGCCGGCCGGCGGAGTCCGAGTGCACATCTCCGGCATCGATGTGGTGCGCGACGCCGCAGGCACCTTCCGCGTCCTGGAAGACAATGTGCGGGTGCCGTCCGGCGTCAGCTACGTCCTGGAAAACCGGCGGGCCATGGCCAAGGGCCTGCCCGAAGCGTTTGGCCAGCAGCTCATCCGGCCGGTCGAAGAGTACCCCCGCCGGCTGCTGTCCGCGCTGCGCAAAACGGCGCCCGCCGGCGTCGACGATCCCACGGTTGTGGTGCTGACCCCCGGCGTCTTTAACAGCGCCTACTTCGAACACACCCTGCTGGCCGGCCTGATGGGCGTGGAGCTCGTCGAAGGCCGCGACCTCATCTGCCGCGGCAACCGCGTCTACATGCGCACCACGGCCGGTGAGCAGCGCGTGGACGTGATCTACAAACGCATCGATGACGAGTTCCTGGACCCCCTGCAGTTCCGCTCGGATTCCATGCTCGGTTGCCCGGGGCTGGTCAACGCCGCCCGGGCCGGCGGCGTGACCATCGCCAACGCCGTGGGCAACGGCGTGGCCGACGACAAACTTGTCTACAGCTACGTTCCGGATCTCATCCGCTACTACCTCAGCGAGGAGCCCGTCATCGCGAACGTGGATACGTTCCGGCTGGAGGAGAAAGACTCCCGGGAGTATGTCCTGGACAACCTGGCTGAGCTTGTGGTGAAGCCCGTGGACGGCTCCGGCGGCAAAGGCCTGGTCATCGGGCCGGACGCCTCCAACGACGAACTTGAGGCCCTGCGCAAGCGGGTCGTCGCTGACCCTCGGGGCTGGATCGCGCAGCCCGTGCTGCAGCTTTCCACCGTGCCCACGCTCGGCGGGGACAAGTTCGGCCCGCGGCACGTGGACCTGCGCCCCTTCGCTGTCAACGACGGCGACGACGTCTGGGTACTCCCCGGCGGACTCACCAGGGTGGCGCTCAAGGAAGGCTCCCTCATTGTGAACTCCAGCCAGGGCGGCGGCTCCAAGGACACCTGGGTGCTGGCAGACTCACCCCAGGTGCCGGTGGAAACTGTTCCCCGGCCCACCATTTCCATCCGCGAGCGGGTATCCGTCTGGCCAGTGGAGAGCAACTGGCGCGACCGCCAGTCGGAGCAGCAGCAGTGAGCCGGGCCATCGAACCGGCACAATTGTTCACGGGGTCATCCCCACAGATTTCGGACGCGCAGGAGGTCACCGCGAATGCTTAGCCGTATTGCTGAGTCCCTATTTTGGATCGGACGCTATGTGGAGCGGGCCGACGGCACCGCCCGCATCCTGGACGTGCACCTGGAACGCCTGAACCACCTGCCCATGGACGAACGCCGCAGGGTGGCCCAGGAGCTGCTCGCAGTCATGGGTGCCCGGCCGCAGAGCGAAGACTTCGGCCTGCCCGAACTCCTCCACGCCCTGGCATACGACAAAACCAGCGCAACGTCCATCGCCGGGTCGCTGGGCGCGGCCCGCGAAAACGCACGGCGTGCCCGCGAGACCGTATCCTCGGGCCTCTGGGAAAGCCTCAACACCACCTACTACGGGCTGAGCCAGCACCGCAAGGACGTGGTGGGGACGTACCGCTTCTGCAACTGGACGCTGGAACGGACCGCCATGGTCAGCGGCCTGGCCGACACCACCGTGAGCCATGATGAAAGCTGGCTGTTCCTGGTGTTGGGCCGGTCCCTCGAGCGCGCCGACATGACCGCGCGGATGCTCTCCACCCGGGATGTCCTCTCTGCCGGCATGTCCTGGGTCAACATGCTGCGCTGCGCGGGGGCTTATGAGTCGTTCCTGCGGACCCGCCGGGCCGCCTTCGGGGACCAGCACGCCGCCGAGTTCCTCCTGCTCGACCGGCTGTTCCCGCGGTCCATCGTCTATGCCCTGCGGGACGCCGATGAGTGCCTCGCGAAGCTGGACCCATCGGCACAGCGCGTGGGCTTCATCAACGACGCCCGCAGGATCGTGGGCCAGGCCCGCACATTCCTCGAGTTCCACCGGACGGACGATCTGATGTCCGAACTGCCCGAGCACATGGAACGCGTGCAGAAGGCCGTCTCGCAGGCCTCGGACGCCATTTCCCGTAAATACTTCAATCAGGCAGACGAACTCGCCTGGGTGGGAGAAGTTTCATGACCCGGCTGAGCATCATCCACACCACGGCCTACAAGTACAACAAGCGCGTCACGCTGTCCTACAACGAGGCACGCATGACACCCCTGACCGATCCCCAGCAGGTTGTCCTTGAATCCGTGCTCAAGGTCTCGCCGTCGCAGGCGTCCGTGAGCAACTACCGGGACTACTGGGGAACACGAGTCACCGCCTTCGACATGCAGATGCCGCACGACCACCTTGAGGTCGTTTCCAACATCACCGTCGAAGTGCACCGGGCGGAAAAAATCCCCGCGGACGCTGACATCGCCGGCTGGGACGTCCTGTCATCGAAGGAGTCGCTGAACAATTTCAGCGACTGGCTGCCGCAGTCGCAGCTGAGCGGTCCCGGTGCCGAAGTACTGGGCATCATTCCACGTGTCGTGGAGGGCAAGAACCCGCACGAGGCCGCCATGGCCATCTTCGAATGGATGCGCGGCGAGATGACCTACATGTCCGGTTCCACCGCGGTCACCACCAACGCAGAGGAAGCGTGGGGCCAGCGGCAGGGCGTCTGCCAGGACCTCGCGCACCTCGCCATAGGCGCGCTGCGCAGCTGCGGCATTCCCGCCCGCTACGTGTCCGGTTACCTGCACCCGCGGTCGACGGCGGCCATCGGCGAGACGGTCGCCGGCCAGTCACATGCGTGGCTGGAGTTCTGGGACGGCGAGTGGCGCAGCTGGGATCCTACGAACCACAAGCCGGCAGGGGACTACCATGTCACCGTCGCCAGGGGCCGGGACTACCGGGACGTACCACCGCTGAAGGGCATCCTGTCCGGCGGCGGCGGATCGGCGCTCAGCGTGAGCGTGGAAATCACCCGCCTCGCTTAGGCAGTCGGGGGCGTTTCCTCGTCCTGCCCAGGGTCCGGCCCAGGACTACTCCGGGGCTGCCTTGGCCGCTCCGCTGAGCTGGGTCCACCAGGTCATGGGTGCGGTGACTTTGAACCGGCGCCCGGTCACTGTTCCCGGGCTCACCCGGACAAAGGTGTCTTTCTTCCCGGCCTGCCATGGGAAGAGGTACAGGGCTGCGGAGTCCAGGATGCCTTCGGTTCCTGTGATGACCTTTGCCGGTCCCTTGACCACCACGCTCCAGGCCAGGCCACTGACGGCATCCACGCCGTCGGCCTCCAACGCCACAGCGGCACCTCCCGAGGCGGCGGCCAGCTTGGTTCCAGCGCCGGTGCGGAACACTAATGTTCCGCCGTCCACCGTGTAGTTGATGGGGAAGATGTCAGGCTGGCCGTCCACCAGGACGGCCAGCCTGCCTACCGAAACCGTCCGCAACAGGGACCAGCATTCGTGGTGTTCCAGGTTCTGGACCTGGGACGTTGACTCGCCGGAGTTGGACTCTCTGGACGTTGACTTGTTGGACGCTGGGTCGCCGGACATTGGTTCACCGGACATTGGCTCGCTGCTCATGCCGCCGAGCCTACGCCCAACACCCTGTTCAGGACAGTGCCCGTCCTACCAGGGGCTGGGCTTGTAGTCCTTGAGGAAGACCCCGTACTGGTCCTCGCCGTTTTCGCCCATCACGATCGGATCGTAGACGCGGGCGGCGCCGTCCACCAGGTCGAGGGGCGCGTGGAAGCCCTCCTCCATGAGGCGGACCTTGGTGAAGTGCGGCCGTTCGTCGGTGATCCAGCCGGTGTCCACCGCAGTCATCAGGATCCCGTCGGCATCCAGCATTTCCTGGGCGCTGGTGCGGGTCATCATGTTCAGGGCTGCCTTGGCCATGTTGGTGTGCGGATGCCCGGGGCCCTTGTAGGCGCGGGAGAACTGGCCTTCCATGGCGGAGACGTTGACGATGTACTTCCGGTGCGCCGTGGAGCGCTTCATGGCGTCCCGGAGCCTGCTGACCAGCAGGAACGGTGCCGTGACGTTGCAGAGCTGGACTTCCAGCATTTCCAGCGGGTCAACCTCGTCCACCACCTGGGTCCAGCTGTTGATGTCAGCCAGGTCCGGGACGAGCCCGCCGGCGTCGATCGCTGTTCCGGAGGCGATCCGCTCCAGCGAGGCGGAGCCGGTGGAGAGCGCCAGTGAGGTGATGGCGTCGCCGGCCAGCACGGGGTGATCGGTGACGGTGCTCGCCAGGGCGAGTGGGTGTTTGTCGTGGGCGTGGCCGAACGTCACCAGTTCCGGTCCGCCGTTGGCGGGTTCGAGCGCGGCGGGCAACGGCTCGTCCTCGGCGTCCACCAGTGGCTTGTAGGCGTTGCCGGACCGGCGCACGGTCTGGGCGGCGTTGTTGATGATGATGTCCAGGGGGCCCGCGGCGTTGAGCGAATCAGTCAGGGCCATCACCTGTGACGGGTCGCGCAGGTCGATGCCCACGATCCGGAGCCGGTGCAGCCACTCGCTGCTGTCTTCCATTGCCGCAAAACGGCGTGCGGCGTCTTTGGGGAACCTGGTGGTGATGGTGGTGTGCGCGCCATCCCGAAGCAGGCGCAGCGCGATGTACATGCCGATTTTGGCCCGCCCGCCCGTGAGCAGCGCACGCCGGCCTGTCAGGTCGGTGCGGGCATCCCGCTTGCTGTGGCTGAAGGCGGCGCATTCCGGGCAGAGCTGATGATAAAAAGCGTCCACCTGCGTGTAGTGCTTTTTGCAGATATAGCAGGGGCGGGAACGGATCAGGTGCCCGGCCACCTTGCCCGTCGCCGAGGTCTCCAGCTTGTTGCCGCGGGTCTCGTCGTCGATCCGGTCCGGTGCTGCCGTTGCCGTCTGGGCGATGACGGCCCGGTCGGCTTCGGAGATCAGGTCCCGCTTGGTGACGCGGCGGTGACGCTTCACGGCCTTGAACATCTTCCCGGTGGCACGGCGCACCGAGACATAGTCGGGGTGTTCCTCGTCGTAGACGTGGATGGTGTTCAAAACCTTGAGGCAGGCCTGGATTTCCTCAGGCGTCAGATCGGGGGAGCTCATTGTACCGATTTTACAGCCTGGCGACGATCCAGCCTGACCGTGCCGCGGGGTTCGCAGCCCGGCCAGGCCTGGCTGTCCTTCGTTTAGGCGCGGCGGCCGCCCGGGGCGGCCTGGGCTGCTGTTTCCGCGTGGACCGCAGCGGCCTGTTCGACTGATTCGCGGAGTTCGGGGTAGTTGGCTGTGGCCGCCTTGACGGCATCCGGTACCTGGTGGAGGTTCTTGGCGGCGAGCGCACGTTCCGCGTCCCCGGGCTCGGGCACCTGCTGGCCTTTGGCGAGCACGGTGATGCCGGAGTCGGTCACCTTGAAACCGCGGGCGCGGTCCAGGTCATGGTCCAGGCCGATCGCGGCGCCGGCCGGAACCTTCACGTTTTTGTCCAGGATGGCCCGGTTGACCACGGCACCTTCGCCGATGTTCACCTTGTCCATCAGGACCGAGTCGATGACCCTGCTGCCGTTCCCCACAAAGACGTCGTTGGACAGGACGGAGCCCTCCACGACGCCGCCGGAGATGACCACGCCGCTGGACACGATGGAGTCCAGGGCGGTGCCCACGGTGTCGTTCTGACCGCGGACGAACTTGGCGGGCGGGGAGATGCTCTGGCGTGTGTAAATGGGCCATTCAGAGTTGTAGAGGTTGAACACAGGCAACGGCGAGATGAGGTCAATGTGGGCGTCGTAGAACGAATCAATGGTGCCGACGTCGCGCCAGTAGGTCCGGTCGCGTTCCGTGGAGCCGGGGATGTCGTTGAGGGTGAAGTCGTAGACTCCGGCCTCGCCCTGGCTGACGAAGTAGGGGATGATGTCCCCGCCCATGTCGTGCTTGGTGTCGAGCCGTTCGGCGTCCACGTGAAGGGCATCCACGAGCGCGTCGGCGTCGAAAACGTAGTTGCCCATGGAAGCCAGGAACTGGGTGGGATCAGCGGCCAGGCCAGGAGTTGTGGCGGGCTTTTCCACAAATGCGGCGATCTTCTGCGGGTCCTCCTGGTCCACCTCGATCACACCGAACTGGTTGGCCATGCTCAACGGCTGGCGCACGGCGGCCACAGTGGCCTTGGCGCCGCTCTGCACATGCTGCTCCACCATCTGGGCGAAGTCCATGCGGTACACGTGGTCCGCACCAACCACGACGACGATGTCGGGGTTGGCGTCATGGATCAGGTTCAGCGACTGGTAGATGGCGTTGGCGCTGCCGAGGAACCAGCTCTTGCCGACGCGCTGCTGCGCCGGCACGGACGCCACGTAATTGCCCAGCTGCGTGGACATCCGCCAGGTCTCGGAAATGTGGCGGTCAAGGCTGTGCGACTTGTACTGGGTCAGGACCACGATCTGCAGGTAGCGTGAATTCACCAGGTTGGACAGCGCAAAGTCGATCAGCCGGTAACTGCCGGCAAAGGGCACTGCAGGTTTCGCCCGGTCTGCCGTCAGTGGCATCAGCCTGTTTCCCTCGCCGCCCGCGAGGACAATGGCCAGGACTCTTTTATTCAACGGCATGGTAGTAGCTCCTGTACGCCTTCGTATCTCCCCAAACAGTCCGGCATGCCCGGACTCCTTCACACTAGAACAGATAGTGCGGAACGACTACCTTGGGTAACGTGCGAATAGACATTGTGACTAAAGAGTTCCCGCCCGAGATCTACGGAGGCGCCGGAGTCCACGTGGCCGAATTGAGCAGGGTGCTTAGTAAGCATGTTGACCTGCAGGTTCGCGCCTTCGGTGCACCCCGCGACGCCGATTACCACGGTGCCGGGGTGACCTCCTATTCCGTTCCCGAAGACCTGGGCTCGGCCAACGCCGCCGTCCAGACGCTCGGGGTGGACCTGCGGATCGTGCCGGACGTGGCAGGTGCCGATCTGGTCCATTCGCACACGTGGTATGCGAACATGGCCGGGCATCTGGCGTCCCTGCTCCACGGCATCCCGCACGTATTAAGTGCCCACAGCCTGGAGCCGCTGAGGCCGTGGAAGGCCGAGCAGCTTGGTGGCGGCTACGCGTTGTCCTCCTGGGTCGAGAAAACCGCCTACGAGGCGGCAGCAGCGATCATCGCCGTTTCGGAAGGCATGCGCCAGGACATCCTCCGCAGCTACCCCGACGTTGACCCTGCCAAAGTCAGGGTGGTCCACAACGGCATCGACGTCGAACTGTGGCAGCGCGACGAAAACCAGGACGCCGTCCGCGCCCTGGGCATTGATCCGGATAAGCCGAGCGTGGTGTTTGTCGGCCGCAACACGCGCCAGAAGGGCGTGCCGTACCTCCTGCGTGCCGCCGCGAAGCTTCCGGCCGATGTGCAGCTCGTGCTGTGCCTTGGCGCGGCGGATACCCCCGAGCTCGCCGCAGAAACTGCACGCCTGATCGAGGAGCTGCAGAGCCAGCGGACCGGCGTCGTCCTGATCGAACGGATGCTGCCGCGGAACGAACTCATCCAGGTCCTCAGCCACGCCACAGCGTTCGCCTGCCCGTCCATCTATGAACCGCTGGGCATCGTCAACCTCGAGGCGATGGCCTGCGGCGCTGCCGTGGTGGCCAGCGCTACGGGCGGCATTCCCGAGGTGGTCCAGCATGGCGAGACGGGCCTGTTGGTGGACCTGGAGCAGGTCACCGACGGTACCGGCACGCCGCTTGATCCGGAGAAGTTCGTGACGGAATTTGCCGCCGCTCTGACCGAGGTGGTGTCCGATCCCGATCGGGCACGTGCCATGGGCCAGGCCGGCCGCCGCCGCGCGGAGGAGCACTTCTCCTGGGACTCCATCACCGAGACCACCCTCGAGGTCTACCGCTCAGTGCTTCCTGACGGACGGCAGGAACAACAGCACCAGTGACCAAACAGCGCACGACGGCGCCGCCCCCACCGAGGGGACCGGCGCCGTCGTTCGTCCATAACGCTTGATCCAACGCGGGGTCACATAGTGCCCATTCCGGGGCGTCGGAGGGGCTTGAAGTGACCTCGCGTTGCTTTATCGGGAGGTAGCCGTGCGCGCCAGCAGCACTTTTTCGTCGACGGGCGCGTTGCCGCTGGCCCGCTGTGCCCTGACGTAGGCGCGGGCCTCGTCCTGCCGGGACTTCTCGGCACCGGTGGCGATCGATGCGCGCACGTGCTCGTCGCCGTACCCGAAGGCGTCCACCAGGTCCAGGGCGTGGGGCCTGATCTTGACCAGGAGCCGGTTGATGTAATCACCCACCGTGCGTGCCCGCTGCATGGAGAGCCTGCCGTTCATCAGGTACCAGGACAGGTTCTTTTCGATCAGCGACAGGCCGAACAGGTCGCGCAGCCAGGTCAGGACCCGCTTGGTGCCGGGGTCCGTGACGTCTTCCAGGGCCGCCGTGAACGCCTCCCATTGCAGGAGCTCCGCGTGGGCCTGGGCAGCATCTATCAGCTCGTTCTGGTGCTGGTTGAAGAGGGCCGCCCCCTTTTCGACGGGCAGCTTGTTGGCGCCCTTCAGGGCCGCCCCGACGTCGGCCACCATGGTCTGGACGCGGTCGGCCAGGAGGGCGCGCTGGCCTTCCTCGTCCCGGAGCGCAATGGCAGCCTTCTGGACTGATCCGGTATCGGCGACAAACTGTGCCACCTGCCGCAGACCGGTGCGATGGATCGCCACGCCCGTTGCCTGAGCCACCACGTAGCGGGCCAGGACGCCAAAATCGACATTCCTGAACTCCTTGGCGTAGTCGGCCAGGAGGCGCTTGGCCACAAGCTGGAGCAGCACGGTGTTGTCGCCTTCAAACGTGACATAGACGTCCAGGTCCGCCCGGAGGGAGGCGAAGCGGTTTTCGATCAGGAAGCCGGCGCCGCCGCACGCCTCGCGGCATTCCTGCAGGGTGTCAAGGGCATGCCAGGTGCTCAGCGGCTTCAGGGCTGCGGCAAGGGTTTCCAAATCCTGCCGGTCCTCGTCAGTATCGTGGGCGCCGGAAAAGACGTCGTCGAATTTCTGGAGGAGCTGCTCGTGCGCGAAGCCCGCGGCATACGTCGTGGCCAGCCGGGTAAACAGGCGCCGCTGGTGGCGCTGGTAGTCCAGGAGGACCTCTTCGTCAGTGTGAGACGACGCGTTAAACTGGCGCCGTTCGGTGGCGTAGCGGATGGCTGCCGTCAGGGCGATCTTCGACGCCGCCACGGCCGCGCCGTCCAATGACACGCGGCCCTGGACGAGGGTTCCAAGCATGGTGAAAAAGCGGCGGCCGGGGCTGGCAATGGACGACGTGTAGGTCCCGTCAGGTGCCACATCGCCGTAGCGGTTCAGCAGGTTCGTGCGGGGGATGCGGACGTTGTCGAAATGAAGCCGTCCGTTGTCGATCCCGTTGAGGCCGCCCTTGACTCCGTCGTCCTCCCCACCAATCCCGGGCATGAACTCCTTGGTCTGGGGGTCCCGGAGGTCAACGTAGAAGGCGTGCACGCCATGGTTGACGCCATTTGTCACGAGCTGGGCGAAAACGACGGCGCCGAGGCCGTCGATGGCTGCATTGCCGATGTAGTCCTTCCACGCAGCGCGGAACGGTGTGTGGACCACAAATTCCTGGGTTTTGACGTCGTAGGTCGCGGTGGTGGCGATGCTGGCCACATCGGAACCGTGACCGGTCTCCGTCATGGCGAAGCAGCCGGGGATCTCCAGGCTCATGATGCCTGGAAGCCAGTTGGTGTGGTGCTGCTGCGTGCCCAGGTGCATCACGGCCGAGCCGAAGAGGCCCCACTGGACACCAGCCTTAATCTGCAGGGACGGGTCGGCGGTGACCAGTTCCTCGAACGCCGCGATGTTGCCGCCGTGGTCATCGGAACCGCCCAGCGCCGACGGGAAGGCCCGGTGTACGGCGCTGTTGTCCACGAGGTACTTCAACTGGCCGAAGGTTCGCGTCCGGTGTTCGGTGTGCGTCAGTCCTTCAATTTTATGCAGTGCAGGGTCACTGGCCAGCGCGCGGGATTGGCGACGGGAGTCCGCCCATTTGCCCAGGAGTTGCTCGCCGAGGGCGGCAACGTCGACGGCGGGCTGCACAGCCGAGCCATCGTTGGCGCTGGGGCTGGTGGCCGCTGGGCCCGCAGCGGCTGTGTTCGCTACAGCGGCATTAGCTGCGGCTGTATCCGTTACGGCGGCGTCCGGGCCGGTGGGGCGGTCCACTACTTCGGTCATGTCAATGTCCTTCGTTGGTTCTGACAGGAGGGTGTGAGGTTCTTGGGGCGGAATCATGTCGCGCTGGCGGGGCTAAGCTCGGGGGCGATCCCCACGCATAACCAGGCCGTGATCTGGCGGGCCATGGCTTCCTGGTCCGGCTTCGCCGCCGAAGCCGGCGTGCTGAGCCATTGCTCACCGGCATTTCGGACCAGGCCGATGGCCGCCGTGGGCCAGTAGCCGATCACCGATTCCTTGCCTTCGCCGAGGTGGGTCCGCATTGGCGCGGCGATCATCTCAGCGATGGAATCGAAGAAGTGGCCAAGGGCTCCCGAAATGGCCGCCGATCCCTGGTGGTTTTCCGCATCCACCGGCGCATAGCGGGTGACGAAACTGTAGACATTGGGGCTGGTTTCCGCCATCTGGAGATAGGCAGAAATCATGGCAAGCAGCCCTTCCCGAGGAGTCTGGGCACCCTGCGCCGCTTCGCGGATCTTGCGCTGCATCTGGCTCAGGACAACTTCCCCGACGGCGTGCTGAAGCCCTGCCTTATCGCCGAAATAGCGGTAGAAGACCGACTTTGAGGTGCCGGCGGCCGCTGCAATCTCCTCCATGGAGGCATCGCTGCCCAGCGCGTGGACCGCGCGGCGTGCGGACTTGATGAGCTCCCGGCGTCGTTCCTCCCGGTGGGTCTGCCAGCGGGCCGAACGGCCGTCGGCAATTGCGCCGGCAGCCGGCGTCGGGACTTCTGTGTGGAGGTTGTTCACGATACTCAGCGTATCAGGTACGCTGGGTATCGGTAACCGTCGCAGATCAGAGGAGTCACCCATGTCCGTCAATGGACCGTCCGGCACCGGACCCCACGAATTCGCCAGCCCCACGACTTCCGGCGCGGCGCGTCCAGTCCGCCGGGCCGTAATTGTGGGTGGTAACCGGATCCCGTTTGCCCGGTCCGGCGGGGCCTACACGAAGTCATCCAACCAGGACATGCTCACTGCCGCACTGGACGGTCTTATCGCCAGGTTTGGCCTCCAGGATGAGCGGATCGGCGAGGTTGCGGCGGGGGCCGTACTCAAGCACTCCCGCGACTTCAACCTCACCCGCGAGGCAGTCCTGGGTTCGGCGTTGTCGGCGGAAACTCCGGCCTACGACCTGCAACAGGCGTGCGCCACCGGCCTCGAAACGGTTCTGGGCCTGGCCAACAAGATCAAACTGGGCCAGATCGATTCCGCCATCGCCGGTGGTGTCGACTCGGCGTCAGATGCCCCCATTGCTGTCAGTGAAGGCCTCCGCGAGATACTCCTGGACCTCAACCGCGCCAAGACGCTGCCCCAGCGCCTGCAGGTACTCAGCCGCCTGCGGCCCAAGGACCTGGCCCCCGATGCTCCGAGTACGGGGGAGCCACGCACCGGCCTGTCCATGGGTGAGCACCAGGCGCTGACCACCGCGCAATGGAACATTTCGCGCGAGACGCAGGATGAGTTGGCATTCAACAGCCACCGCAACCTTTCCGCCGCGTATGACGCAGGATTCTTCGATGACCTCCTGACGCCTTACCGAGGCCTCGCCAAGGACTCCAACCTGAGGGCGGACACCACTTTGGAGAAGCTGGCTACCCTCAAACCCGTCTTCGGGAAGAGCCTCGGCGCCGCGGCCACCATGACGGCGGGAAACTCCACACCGCTGACCGACGGGGCCTCCACGGTCCTGCTCGCATCCGATGACTGGGCTGATGCCCATGACCTTCCGAAGCTCGCCACCGTCGTGGATGGTGAAGCTGCCGCTGTGGACTTCGTCCACGGCAAGGACGGACTCCTTATGGCTCCCGCGTTTGCGGTCCCCAGGCTGCTGGCCCGCAACGGACTGACGCTGGATGACTTCGACTTCTTTGAGATCCACGAAGCCTTCGCCGGGACTGTCCTGAGCACCCTGGCCGCCTGGGAAGATGATGAGTTCGGCCGCACCCGGCTGGGACTTGAGGGTGCATTCGGCAGCATCGACCGCACCAAGCTGAACGTCAACGGCTCCTCCCTGGCCGCGGGCCACCCGTTCGCCGCCACCGGCGGACGCATTGTGGCCTCGCTGGCCAAGATGCTGCAGGCCAAAGGCACCGTCGAGGGAAGGCCTGCGCGCGGACTTATTTCCATCTGCGCTGCCGGCGGCCAGGGCGTCGTCGCGATACTCGAAGCACTCTAGGGGCACCGGATGACGGATAAATACACCACGCTCGTCAACCAGGGCGTAGGCAAGAACATCGCCAAACGGCTGGGCCTGCCCCAGCCTGCCGTGCTGCGCCGCTTCAAGCCGGGCCAGCCCCTGGTCACCGGTCCCGTCCTCGTCCAGGGCAACACCGCTGGTGCCGACGAACTGGCCGCCAAGCTGCTCTCCTGGGACCTGGACGTCCGGCGCCACGCCGTTCCCCGCGAAAGACTTGGCGCGATCATTCTGGTCCTGGATGAGCTGACCCGGCCCGAGGATCTTGAAAAGCCTGTGCTGTCCGCCGCGGCCTCACTGCGTGATCTCGGGCCCAGCGCCCGCGTCATCACCATCTCCCGGCCGGCCGCCGAAACCGCGTCCCCGGCACAGTCGGCTGCCCGGCAAGGCGTGGATGGCTTCCTGCGGTCGCTTGCCAAGGAACTCCGGGCCGGCGCAACAGCGAACGGCATCGTCCTGGCAGAAGGTGTCCAGAGCACCAGCCCCAGCGCCCTGGCCGCCCTGCGGTTCTTTCTGTCCGGCCGGTCGGCATTCGTGGATGGCCAGTTCCTGACTGTCTCAACCGAGCAGGGCCAGCTGCCCCCGGACTTCGAGAAGCCGCTCGCCGGCAAGGTTGCCGTGGTCACCGGCGCCGCCCGCGGCATCGGGGCAGCTATTGCCCGTACCCTCCACCGGGACGGGGCCACCCTGGTGCTCGTAGACATCCCGGCAGCCGGGGACCATTTGGCCGCCGTCGCCAACGAAGTCCGCGGCACGGCGCTTCAACTGGATATCAGCAGCGCAGACGCCGGCCAGCGGATCATCGACCACGCCGTGCAGCGTCACGGCCGTCTGGACATCGTCATCCACAACGCAGGAATTACCCGGGACAAGCTGCTCGCCAATATGGACCACGGCCGCTGGGCCTCCGTCCTGAACATCAACATCGCCGCCCAGCTGAGAATCAACGAAGCGCTCCTTGCTTCCGAACACTTCCGTAATTCACCACGGATTGTCTCGGTGGCATCCACCAGCGGCATCGCGGGCAACCGCGGCCAGACCAACTACGCGGCGTCCAAGGGCGGCGTGATGGGTATGGTGCGCGCTTCTGCGCCCCTTCTGGCGGCGAACGGCGGGACCATCAACGCGGTGGCGCCCGGATTCATCGAAACGGACATGACAGCACGGATCCCGTTTGCCGTCCGCGAAGTGGGGCGGCGGCTGAATTCGCTGCAGCAAGGTGGCCAACCGTCCGACGTCGCGGAGGCCATTGCCTTTCTGGCGAGCGACGCCGCCGGGGGCATCAACGGCGACGTGCTGCGGATCTGCGGACAGAACCTGGTGGGGGCATGAGTACTGTCCAGCCGGTCATCCTGGGTGAGATGCCGTCCCTGTCCAAGCTCTACGTCAATGCCGCAGCGCAGACCGCGCGGCGGCGCGTGTTGGGCACGCACAACGGATCAAACCTTCCGGTCACTAGCCACGAAGTGCGCGGGGTAAGGGCCGACGTCGGCAACCTCACCGCCTACCAGCACCTCATCGGGCTGGCTGCCAGGGACACCCTGCCGGCCGGATACCTCCACGCACTGGCGTTCCCGCTGGCCATGAGTGTCATGAACCGCGACGATTTCCCGCTGCCACTCCTGGGCATGGTCCATCTCAGCAACCATGTGGAGCAGAGGTCGCCGGTGCTCTTCACGGAATCGCTGGACATCCAGGCCAGGGTTGAGAACCTCCGGGGCCACCGGTCCGGCACGCAACTTGACGTTGTGGCAGAGATCCGTGGAGCGGATACGCCGGACATCAAATGGACCGGGCGCTCCTCCTACCTGGCCAAGGGTGTGTTCCTCCCCGGCATCGACAAGCCAACGCCCCACAACGGACAGGCCGATTTCACGCCTCCGGACCCCACCGCGATTTGGCATTTGGGGGTCGATACGGGAAGGGCGTATGCCGCCGTTTCAGGCGACTTCAACCCCATCCACCTGAGCGTGCTTTCTGCCAAGGCCCTGGGCATGCGCCGCTCCATCGCGCACGGGATGTACCTTGCCTCGAGGGCCCTCGCGGATGTCGGGCCGGCCAAGGGCGAATCGTTCACGTGGGATGTCACGTTCGAGGCTCCAGTATTCCTTCCTGCCCGCGTTGCCTTGGCTATCACCGCCCTGGATATCACCACGGCACAGACGCCTGGCGAAGGCTGGCAGCGGGCCGAATTTGTGGCGTGGAACCCCCGCTCCGGCCGCCGCCACTTCAGCGGCGCCGTGGCACCGCTCTAGGACGCCGGCCGCACAGCCCTGACGATACGGTGCAGGCTCAGGAGGATGGACTCGGACGCTGTCACGGCCGAATCCTCCTGGGCCCGCTCCGCAACCGTTGCCATACCGGCCTCCACCGCCGACTTTGCGGCAGCGAACAGCCGCCGCTGCTCTGCTTCATCCTCACCGTCGAACGAGGCCAGGAGTTCGCCGGTGGCGGTCATGGCCGTGGCCAGGGGCGCACTGTCGTTGAAAGGCACCGTATAAGGTGCGTCGTCTGTCCAGATGACATCGGACAGGACTTCTGTCATGTCCTGGATGTGGAACGTCACCCGCTCCAGCTCACGAAGATTGCGGTAATCGAGATCCACGTCGCGGGGATGGAGCCGCCGGCGCGGATTGGCCCGCCGGCTGGCGTCAGCCTCCTGCACGAGATGGCGGACCGTGCTGGCTGCTTCGGCCAGCTCGGTGGACCGGCGGGACCAGTCCTCATGCTCGGGAGGCCACTTTTCAGTCAGGGCCGTTCCCATGTCAGTCAGTTGCCGCCCGAGGGCCAGCCGGAGTTTGCCGAGGCTGGTGGCCGCCGCGTCGAAATGCAGGGGAGGAAAGACCAGGAAATTGACGGCAATGCCCACGGCGACGCCGACGCCCATCTGGATGAGGTAGCCGAAGGAAAAGTCGTCCCGGTTGCTTCCCCCCACCAGCAGGACCAGCAGCGCCGCCGTCGGAATCCAATCGCTGCCCGAGCCGATGCGGGGGAGACCGCCGAGCAGCACGCCGAGTCCCATAACTACCGCAACAGACAGCGGTGACGGATCACCGACACTGACCAGCGCAAAGGCGAGCCCGATACCCAGGGCGAGTCCGACAAGCGCCTGGAGACCCTGCCGGAAGGATCCGGCCACGTTGCGGTACATCGACACCAGGGCGCCGAGCGGCGCATAGTACGGATACTCGGCAGCAGATCCCGGCATCAGGGGAGCAATGGCGAAAGCGAGGCCGGCGGCCAGAGCTGCCTTCGCCGCCAGCTGCAGGCGCTGTACTGTGAATGCCGACGAGAGACCGGCCACCGAATTCCGCAGGATTCGGGTTCCACCGGAAGGCCCGCCCTCCGGCTGCGCTTGAGTATCACCCATCAGCCCCACACTAGGTGCAGCCGTGTACTAGGACAAGGCCGACGACGCCCGCCGGACCTCAGCAGCCAGCCGATGAGCTTTGCCCTGTGTGCGTCCGTCCTCGGCCCGCTGCGGGATGTATCCGAAGCCGAGCCCGTACGCGGGGTCGGCGAACCCCAGGGCAGCGTTCGCTCCTTCGTGGCCGAACGCGCGGTGGCTGCCGAAATTCCGCGACACGTGCGGCTTCATAAAGACCACGGCAAAGGCGTTGTCCAGTCCGGATAGGCGGTCCAGGCCCCACACCTGCTCCTGGGACATGGCACTGACGGTCTCAGGGGTCAACAAGGGGTCCCGGCCGTCCACACCGGTGATGGCCGCGGCGTAGAGCCTGGCCAGGCCCTCCGCCGTACCCACACCGCCGGCGGCACTCATCCCCGCGGCGCGGACGGCCCGTTGATTGGGTAGTTCCATGATTGTGCTGACTGCCGCGTTGCTGTTAAGCCCCTCCAGGCTCAGCGGATCCAGCCATGGCTGAAGGGGATCGACGTCGTAGAGGACGTCACGGTAGCGCGGTTCCAGCTCTTCGGGCAGCCCCAGGAAGAAGTCGATGCCGAAGGCCGTGCGGATGCGCTGCTCATAGAGGCTCTGCAGGCTGGCTCCCGTGACCCGCCGGCAGAGTTCCTCCATAATGATTCCGATGGTGAGGGCGTGGTATCCGAAGCAACTGCCGGGACGCCATGCGGGGCTCGTCGCTGCCAACCTTGCCGCGGCCAGGGAGGTGGTGAATTCGTCCAGGGCGATGCCTCCCTCGACTCCCATCAGGCCGGCCTGATGGGACAGGGCTTCACGCACCAGCAAACGGTCCTTGCCATGGCAACCAAACTCGGGCCAGTAGTGCGCCACCGTCCGGTCAAGGTCCAGCAGCCCGTCCTGGACGAGCAGCGAAATCACCAGCGCCGCCACGCCCTTGGAGACTGAATACGCCCCCGTAACGGAATCGGCGGTGATGTGGGGCCCGCCGGACAGGTCCACGATCTTCACGCCGTCCCGGTAGGCCGCCACTTGGGCGCTGTACTGCGGATCCGCGGCGAGAAGGGCCTCAAACAGATCCAAAACGCCTTCATAACCGGGTGCTGCAAAGCCAAAAGATTTCTGCATGGGGCTAGCCTAACCGGTTAGCAAGCGCTTTCCCGATCCTAAGCCGCTCCATGGCCGGGGGAAACTTCTTCGCCGGGGCGCACCGGCCCCGGGGGAGTGCCGTCACCGAACGGCCGGCCACCCAGTGGTTCCCTGCCATGGGGCTCCAGCCAGCCCGCCGGATCAGGACCCTGCGGCACCATCCGGGTGGGATTGATGTCCTCGTGGACGATGTAGTAGTGCTGTTTGATCTGGACAAAATCGATCGTGTCTCCGAAACCGGGAGTCTGGAAAAGTTCCCTCGCGTAGCCCCACAGGGCCGGCAGCTCGGTCAGCTTCTGCCGGTTGCACTTGAAATGCCCGTGCTAGACGGCATCGAACCTGGCCAAGGTGGTGAACAGGCGGACATCCGCCACCGTGATGGTGTCACCCACGAGGTACCGCTGTCCGGTGAGGCGTTCCTCGAGCCAGTCGAGCGCGGCCCACAGCCTGGTGTAGGCCGAGTCGTAGGCCTCCTGGGAGCCCGCAAAGCCGCAGCGGTAGACGCCGTTGTTGACCTCGGTGAAGACGCGCTTGTTGACGGAGTCAATTTCGGCGCGGAGGTGTTCCGGGTAAAGGTCAGGCGCTCCGACCCGGTGGAAACGGGTCCATTTCGGTGGCAAAGTCCAGGGTGATCTGAGGGAAGTTGTTGGTGACCACCGCGCCGCTGGCAATATCAACGACCGCTGCACCGTGATGCCGCGCGGGTAATGCGGGTAGGGCCGGGCTGGCCAAGGGAGATGGAGTCCTCCAGGCCGAGGAGCCTACGCACAATCACGGCCCGGTTCGCCCACGGGCATGCCCGCGCCGCAATCAGCCGGTACCGACCAGCTTCCACTGGCCACCCCGGCTCGCCGTTGACGCCGGGGCGGCCGTCGTGGGTGATCCGGTCCTCAATGTAATTCGTGTCCCGGTTGAACTCGGCACCGTCTGTCACATATGCGCCCAGGGTGCTGTGTTCGGTGCTGGTGTCCGTGCTGTCGGCAGGGGTGGCGTTCGTGGCCTGTGGCCCGCTAGGAGATTCCTGGCTCATGCGGACCAGCCTAGGCTCCGGCGGTCAGGATTGCCGAGATGGGCTGCCAGGCGACCAGCCAGGAGCCGGCAATAACGGCGACAAAGAGCGCGATCCAGATGCCGGAGGGTATGGACGTTGCGCGGTAAAGGATATACGCGTCGGAACTGGCCAGCCTGTCACGGCGCCGCAGGTGCACATTGGTGAGCTTCGCGAGATCCCGGACGGCGGCCACAAGCAGGGCCACGCCAAGCACGACTGCAACATGGCCGGTGAAGCTGCTGGGCACAACCAGGACCAGCACGCCGCCGCCTGCGACGGCAAGGCCTGTGATCAGCAGTCCCGCGAAGTTCCTGATGAACACGAGCGAAACCAGGAGGATAAGGGTGCCTGTGGCCAAGGCGGCCGGACCCCAGCCGGCAAAACCGGAGGTGACCAGGGCAGCGCCGGTCAGGGCAGGTACAGGATAGCCCCAGAATCCGGACCAGACGGCGGCGGCCTTGCCCCGGCTGTAACTGGTGGTTGTGCCTGAGTGGTCCAACCGGAGCCGGATCCCGCTCAGTCTTTGGCCGCTCATGACGGCGGCGAAAGCATGGCCGAGTTCGTGCGTGGCGGTGGCCAGGAGCCCAAAGTACTTCCAGGTGGCACGGGGGATGGACAATGCAGTTGCCAGCGCCAGCACCACAGCCAGTTCGGCCACCGTGACTTGGGGGATGGCGGCGCGGCTGAAGGCTTCAACGGTCCGTTGCCACAATTGCTCGGGAATCAAGGTCGTTTCCCGCCGGGCCGGGAGTAGTGATTGTCAGCCATAGCCCTCTACGGTACTAGAGGGATGGTTCACCACTGTCCTGCCGCCCTGCCGCCCTGGGGCGCTCAACGAATCGAGGAATGCCGTGACCACTTTGAAGGAACGCCTGCACGCTGATGTTGTGGTGCACATGAAGGAGCGGAACAAAACCGCCCTGACAACGGTGCGTAATGTCCTGGGCGAGATCGAAACACGGGAGAAGTCGGGAAAGACGCCCATTGTCCTGGACGACGCCCAGGTGACCTCGTTGTTGCAGAAAGAGGCTGCAAAGCGACGTGACACCGCAAGGATCTATATGGAAGCCGGAGAATCCGAGCGGGCCGCGGCCGAGCTCGCCGAGGCCGAAATCATAGAAGCGTACTTGCCGCAGCCGCTGACAACAGCCGAAGTCGAGGCGATTGTTGACGAGACCATTGCCGGGCTGCGGAACGAAGGGGTGGAGCCCGGAATGCGTCAGCTGGGCGCCGTGATGAAGCCTGTCACGGCCAAAGTCGCCGGACGCTACGATGGCAAGGCGGTCAGCGAGATCGTCCGCAGCCGTCTCGCCTGAGCCAGTTAACAGGAAAGGCACGCCTACTAAACGTGGGCGTGCCTTAACTTCCTGCTGGCGGAACTCGGCCGCCACGGAAGAATTTCCGGGTTTCTTGAATCAGCCTTCGCAGTCAGTGCAGTAGCTGTGTCCGTCTTTCTGCCGCGCAATCTGGGAGCGGTGCCGGACCAGGAAGCAGGAGTAGCACGTGAACTCGTCCTCAGCCTGCGGGATAACCTGCACGACCAGTTCCTCGGCAACGAATTCGCCTCCCGGAACGCCGGCGCCATCCAGCCCGTCGGCCTCATCGAGCTCGAGGACGACGCTGCGGGCGTCCGGAGCATTGGCGGACTGCAGTGCCTCGAGTGAGTTGTCCTGCGACTCCTTGACGTCGGAGCGAAGTTCATCGTAATCGGTTGCCACTTAGGTGTATCTCTTTTCTTTGGTTCGTCTGTCGCGTATGCAACGTACAGCATCCGGCGGGTATTCCCCAATAGCCTGGCAAGAAAATTTCTTTGCGGCGCCAATATTTCCGTGCGGACACCCGCTGGGATCGGTGTCGGGTGACATTGGGCACCATGGCGCCCGGGGCTGAAAGTCAGCGCACGGCGGCCCAGCCGCGAGACCTAGTCAAGTTCCTCAGCCAAGGCCGTGGTCTGAGGCGGGGTAATCCGCCCCAGGCGCTCGTCGAGCGTCACGCGCAGCCGGGCGGCGGCCACCTGAACCCGGTGCTTGGCAGGGGTGACCTTCCTGTCCGGCACAGAGGCGGCATTCGGGCGTGCGTGGACGTCCCTGTGTTCAGGGGACCCTGCGCTCACGGTCCAGTCACTGTCGTCCCCGCCAGGCACGTACTCCCACGCCGCGTCGAACAGTTCAAGCTCCTCGGCACGGGCCAGCTCACTGCCTGCGAGGACGTTTAAGGTCGCAAGCCCCAGGGCCTTGGTTCCTTCATCCTGATCCAGGGCGCGGTCCAGGGCCCACTGGGTGCGTCGCCACCATTCCGCCCGGCTGTCCGCCTCGGTCTTCTGCCGGAGCGCCTGCTCGTCGGCTTCGCGTTTTTGGTCCAGCGCTGTCTTATCGGCTGACGTGCGCTGGGCCAGGGTGCGCCAGTTGATGTAGAAGGCCAGCAGGGCCGCGACCAGGACAGCCAAGGGGCCAAGCCCGGCAAGGATTACCCACCAGTCGGCCGGCCCGGAGTGGACGACGACGTCAAGCGGGCCAGGCGGCGGGGTTGGATTCACGGCTCCAGCTTAGGCCGTCGACGGAAACAGAAAAAACCCCTGAAATCCGTGGATTTCAGGGGTTTTCCCATTTGTGCGCGGAGGGGGACTTGAACCCCCACCCCCTTTCGAGGACTAGCACCTCAAGCTAGCGCGTCTGCCATTCCGCCACCCGCGCAGGTGGTAATTCGGAGATCGTTTCCGCCTTTCAGCGTTTCGCTTTTCTCCGAAGCAGCGAGAAAAACTCTAACACGAACTTTCCGAAAACATGGAATCGGGGCTGATGGGTAGGCTGAGGACACACGAGAACGCAGGTTGTTTGCAGCCTTCCCACTGCCCAAGGAGTTTCTATGTCTGACATCCGTGCTGAGGATGAAGTTGTCCGGATCTGCCAGGAACTCATCCGGATAGATACGTCGAACTACGGTGACGGCTCGGGTCCTGGGGAGCGGGTGGCCGCGGAATACACGGCCGGGCTCATCGAGGAAGTAGGACTCGCAGCCGAGATCTTCGAGTCGGCGCCCGGCCGCGCAAGTGTTGTGACCCGGATGGCCGGTGAGGATCCGTCCGCCAGCGCGTTGGTGGTGCACGGGCACCTCGATGTAGTGCCCGCCCTGCGTGAACAGTGGTCGGTGGATCCCTTTGGCGCGGAACTCAAAGACGGACTCATCTGGGGCCGCGGCGCCGTGGACATGAAGGACATGGACGCCATGATCCTTGCTGTGATGCGGGATTTGGCCAGATCCGGGCGCAAGCCCAAGCGCGACATTATCTTTGCCTTCTTCGCCGACGAGGAAGCCGGCGGTGAGTACGGCGCCCGCTACGCGGTCGACAAGCGGCCCGAGCTGTTCGAAGGCGCAACCGAAGCCATCTCGGAGGTAGGCGGCTTCTCGGCAACCATCGGCGGGCAGCGCACCTACCTCCTGCAGACGGCTGAGAAGGGCATCTCCTGGCTCCGGCTGGTGGCGCACGGCCGGGCTGGCCACGGCTCCCAGATCAATACGGACAACGCCGTCACCCGGCTGGCTGCGGCGGTAACCCGGATCGGCGAATACAAGTGGCCGATTGAGCTGACGCCCACTACGCGGCAGTTCCTGGACGGCGTGACCGAACTCACGGGCGTGGAATTCGATCCCGATAATCCGGACCGCCTGCTCGACCAGCTCGGCACCGTGGCGCGCTTTGTGGGGGCAACCCTGCAGAACACCACCAATCCCACGCTGCTCAAGGGCGGCTACAAGCACAACGTCATCCCCGAATCGGCTGAGGCCCTGGTGGACTGCCGGACGCTCCCGGGCCAGCAGGACCACGTGCTGGAGGTCGTGCGGGAGCTTGCCGGTTCGGGTGTCGACGTCAGCTACGTTCACAGCGACGTCTCGCTTGAGGTCCCGTTCGCCGGAAACCTGGTGGATTCCATGATCGACGCCCTGCACACCGAGGATCCGGGGGCGAAAGTGCTTCCCTATACGCTCTCCGGCGGCACGGACAACAAATCATTGAGCCGGCTCGGTATCACCGGCTACGGCTTCGCTCCCCTCCAGCTGCCCGATGATCTCGATTTCACCGGGATGTTCCACGGTGTGGACGAGCGGGTTCCGGTGGATTCGCTGAAGTTCGGCGCCAGGGTGCTCAACACGCTCCTCACCAATTACTGAGCCGGCCCGGACATGACTCCCGAGGAAGTCCTGCCGGAGCCCTTGCTCCAGGCCATCCGCGGCCGTGCTGCGGGCTATGACCGGGACAACACCTTCTTCTTTGAAGACCTCGAAGAGCTGACCGCCGCCGGCTACCTCAGGCTCTTTGTGCCGGCGTCCGACGGCGGCCTGGGGCTTGGGCTGGAGGCGGCAGCACAGTGCCAGCGGCGGCTGGCAACGGCGGCCCCGGCCACCGCCCTGGCCATCAACATGCATCTGGTCTGGACCGGCGTTGCGCACGTCCTGGCCGCACGGGGCGACCTTTCCCTGGACTTCGTCCTGCAGGAGGCCGCCCACGGCGAGGTCTTCGCCTTCGGCAATTCCGAGGCTGGCAACGATTCGGTACTTTTTGATTCAAAAACGGCAGCCGTTCCCCTGCCGGGCGGGGCGTACAGCTTCACGGGTACCAAGATCTTCACGAGTCTTTCGCCCGCCTGGACCCGGCTGGGAATCTTCGGCAAGGACGCCCAGGCCAGGGAAGGCGAAGGGGAGCTGGTGCACGGGTTCATCAGCCGGGAGGCCGCGGGCTACGCCATCCTGGATGACTGGAACACCCTGGGCATGCGGGCCAGCCAGTCAAACACCACCGTCCTGGACGGCGCCGAGGTCCCGCCGGAGAGGATCTTCCGCAAACTCCCGGTGGGACCTAACGCCGATCCGCTGATTTTCGCCATCTTCGCGTGCTTCGAGACATTGCTGGCTGCCGTGTACACCGGCATTGGCGAACGTGCCCTGGACCTGGGTGTCGAGGCCGTCAAGCGCCGCACGTCCTTCAAGAACGCCGGCCGCAGCTATGCGCAGGATCCGGATATCCGCTGGAAGGTCGCGGAGGCCGCCATGGCCATGGATAACCTCTACCCCCAGCTGCTGACCGTCAGCCGCGATGTGGATGCGCTCGTTGATCACGGGCCACAGTGGTTTCCCAAACTTGTGGGGCTGAAGGTCAATGCAACTGAAACGGCCCGCCGCGTTGTGGACCTGGCCATCAGGGTGAGTGGCGGCTCCAGCTACTTTCGTGGGTCGGAGCTTGAACGCCTGTACCGGGACGTGCTGGCGGGGATGTTCCACCCATCAGACGATGAGTCGGCGCACAACACCGTGGCGAACGCATGGCTGGGTCCGCTGGCGGATTGAACAGGCCACTGGCCCGTTAATCCCTATACGGTCCGCTGGCCGGACAGTTCCTACACGGTCCGCTGGACCTGCATCACCCGGCGGCGGAGCCAGAAGCGCCTGCCGCCGCCCAAATACAGCTTGCTGCGTTCCAGCTCCCACTTGCCGTACTCGGAATGCTCCACAAGCCGGCGCCTGGCGTCAGGCAGCGAATCGTCAGGGCTGACCGTCAGGACGAGGTACTCGTACTGCCTAAGAATGTCCCGTTCGCGCTGGACCGAGCTGGTGAGAAAATGTTCCTTCATTGCTCTCCATTTTCGTCCTTTTCCGGCTAACGTGAAGGCATGAGCATCGATCCGCGTGTCGCGCTTCAGTCCTTGACAACCGCCTTGGAAGAACACCTTATAGCAGCATCCAACCGGCGTGGAGATGGCGATCCCGCGGTGGAAGCGGCTTTTTTTGCGGTCGCGGATGCTTTCGAGGTTTATGAAGACGCACTCTACGAGGCTTACAGCGAAGTTACACCCCTTCAGGTCTTCGATGATGAAGAAGACGAGGACGATGAAGCCGGCATCGATGACGACGAGGACCTGGAAATCCTCGAGGACTGAGAACTCCACGCCGCCATCGCGGGCAACGACCTAACGCCGCGGCCCTGAACGGCGCGTCAGCCGGGCACGGAAACTCAGCCGGGCAGGGAAACGTCCTCGAGAGCGCGGGCAATTTCGGGCGGCAACCTGGTCAGTTGGGCCGCCATGATTTCTTTCGCCTGCACGGGAGTCCTGGGCCCCACGATGGCCGTGGCCACGCCATGCTGGGACAACAGCCAGCTCAGCGAGACATCCAGCGGTGTCCGGCCCAGGCCCTTGGCCGCCATGGCCACGGCTTCCACCACGCTGGACGGCAGCGCCTCCAGATACGGCTCTACGTAGGGTGCGGAGTCTGTCCTTGCCGCCCGGGAACCGGCGGGAATGGTGCCGCGGTACTTGCCGGTCAGGACGCCGCGTCCCAGCGGAGCCCAGGCCATCAGTCCCAGGCCGGCATCTTCGACGGCGGGAACCAGTTCCGCTTCCGCCTTTCGCTGCAGGAGCGAATATTCAGCCTGCGCGGCTACAAGCGGAAATCCGGCCACCGCCGCTGCCTTGGCGCTTTGCCACCCGTTGAAGTTGGAGATCCCCGCATAGCGGGCGCGGCCGCTCCGGAGCGCGAATTCAAGCGCGGACAGGGTCTCGTCCAGCGGAACGTTGCCGTCCCATGCCTGGGCAAACCAGATATCCACGTAGTCAGTCCCCAGCCTGGCCAGGCTTGCGTCCAGGCCGGTGAGCATCGCGTTACGTGACGTGTCCACCGTGCGCCGGCCCTCCGACGTCGTCATCCCCGCCTTGGTGGAAATGCAGACTTCGGTGCGGGAGACGACGTCACCCAGGAGAGAGCCGATCATCGCCTCGGCGCGGCCTTCGGAGTAAGACGCCGCGGTATCTATGAGTTTTCCGCCACCATCGATAAATGTCCGCAATATCTCCGAGGCGTCCTGTTCGTCGGTATCGCCGGACCAGGACATGGTGCCGAGGGAAAGGGCGGAGACTCGCAATCCACTGTTGCCGACGTAACGCTGCTGCATAGCTGCAAGCTTACGGGGAATCAACAGTGTCCATGACGTAGGGTCTTAGCGTGAACTGGTTTGAGGCGGCCCTGCTGGGCCTAGTGCAGGGACTTACCGAATTTCTACCGATTTCATCGAGCGCGCACCTGCGGATTGTGGGGCAGTTCCTGCCCAACGCATCCGATCCCGGAGCCGCGTTTACCGCCATCACGCAGCTTGGCACCGAAACGGCGGTGGTGATCTACTTCTGGCGCGACATCGTGCGGATCGTCAAGGCTTGGGCGGGATCGCTGACCGGAAGAGTCTCCCGGCAGGACCCGGATGCCCGCATGGGCTGGCTGGTGATCCTGGGCAGCCTCCCCATCATCGTGCTGGGTCTCCTGTTCCAGGACCAGATCGAGTCGGTGCTGAGGAGCCTGTGGCTCGTCGCCACCATGCTGATCGTCTTCGGGCTCTTTCTGGCCGTGGCCGACGCGATCGGAAAGCAGGACCGGGACCTCACCCAGCTCACCTACAAACACGGCATTTTGTACGGCTTCGCCCAGGCCCTGGCTCTTATTCCCGGTGTGTCGCGATCCGGCGGCACCATCACCGCAGGTCTCCTGATGGGCTACACCCGCGAAGCCGCCGCGCGGTATTCGTTCCTCCTGGCTATCCCGGCTGTGTTCGGCAGCGGCCTTTACCAGCTGTACAAAGTGGTCTCCAAGGAAGGCATCACCGGCCCCTACGGCCTCCCGGAGACGGCGCTGGCCACTGTCATCGCCCTGGTGGTGGGCTACGTGATCATCGGTTGGTTCCTCAAGTTCATTTCCACCCGAAGCTACCGGCTCTTCGTCTGGTACCGGATCTTCCTGGGCCTGGCCCTGTATCTCTTGCTCGGTTTCAATGTCATCAGCGCCTAGCCGTAGGCTTAGGCTGTGAAATCCTGGACCTCCCGCCCTGTCCCTGCGCTGCCCGGCGCCATGCCTGCCATCCGGCTGTTCGACACCGCTAAGGGGAGTGAGGTCACGCTCCGGTCCGGGGGAGAGCAATCCATGTACGTCTGCGGGATCACTCCCTACGACGCAACCCACATGGGCCATGCGGCCAGCTACGTCGCCTTTGACCTGCTGAACAGGGCCTGGCGTGACGCCGGCCAGCAGGTTTCCTACGTCCAGAACGTCACCGACGTCGACGACCCCCTGCTGGAGCGCGCGACCGCCACCGGTGTGGACTGGCGGGACCTGGCCGCGAGCCAGATTGAACTCTTCCAGACCGACATGGAGGCCCTGAACGTCCTCTCGCCGGACCACTACGTGGGGGCCGTTGAATCAGTTGACATCATTGTTCCGGCCATCGAACGGCTGGTCCGGCTGGGGCTGGCCTACCGCGTCCCTGGTACGGCAGGGGAGCCCGACGGCGACGTCTACTACGACGTCGAAGCTGCCGGCAAGCAGTCGGTCGCGCCGGACGCCTGGACCCTAGGCTCGATCTCGCGCCTCGGTGAAGCCGAAATGCTGGAACTGTTCGCCGAACGCGGCGGCGACCCGGGCCGGGCCGGCAAGCGGCAGGCCCTGGACCCCCTGCTCTGGCGGGTTGCCCGTGACGGCGAGCCCAGCTGGCCGGGCGGCGAGCTGGGCCAGGGCAGGCCTGGCTGGCACATCGAATGCACGGTCATCGCCCAGCGGTACCTGCCGGCTCCCTTCACTGTCCAGGGCGGCGGCTCTGACCTCATCTTCCCGCACCACGAGATGGGCGCCGGTCACGCCTATTCCCTCGCCGAAGTGCCGCTGGCCCACCACTATGCCCACGCCGGCATGGTGGGCCTGGACGGCGAAAAGATGAGCAAGTCCAAGGGCAACCTGGTCCTGGTGTCCAAACTTCGGGCCGAGGGAGAAGATCCGGCTGCCATCCGCCTGGCCATCCTGGCCCACCATTACCGTTCAGACTGGTCCTGGACCGGTGAAGGGTTTGAAGCCGCGAAGGACCGCCTGGCTGCGTGGCGCAGCGCCGTCGCCACCTCGCCGGAAGGATCGGCCCCCGGCCTGATCGCAGAAATGCGGTCCGCCCTTGCAGCTGACCTGAACGCACCGGCCGCCCTGGAAGCTGTTGACCGCTGGGCTGCCTCGGCGGACTCCGCCGCGGCAGCGGGCAGCCAGCATGATCAGGCCCTGGTCAGGGACGCCCTGGACGCCTTGCTCGGCGTCGTACTTTAGGGCTTGTCCCGGCCCCGACGCTTGAGATAGCGCTCAAACTCCCGCGCAATGGATTCGCCGCTCGCCTCCGGAAGATCGGCCGTATCTTTTGCCTCTTCCAGCTGGCGGACGTACGCGGCGATCTCAGGATCCTCGGTAGCCAACTCATCGACGCCGCGCTCCCACGCAGCTGCCTCTTCCGCCAGTTCGTGCGTGTCCAGCGGGACCTGGATCAATTCCTCGACCCGGTGCAGGAGAGCCAGCTGCGCCTTGGGTGACGGGGCCTGGGCCACGTAATGCGGGACGGCTGCCCAGAGGGAAACAGTAGGAAGGCCCGCCAGGAGGGACACTTCGGACAGTACTCCGACGATGCCGACGGGACCTTCATACTGGGATGCTTCAAGGTTGAGGCGTTCCCGCAACGCAGCGTCGTCAGAGGAGGTGCTGACCGGAATCGGCCTGCTGTGCGGAACGTCTGCCAGAAGGGCCCCCACCAGGACCACGTAGTCCACCTTCAGCGCTTCGGCGTGGACCAGCAGTTCCGCCGTATAGGCCCGCCACTTGTAGGACGGCTCAATGCCCTGGACGAAAATGACGTCCACGTTCGAATCCGGCGCACTGGCCTTGTAGATCCGCGTGGAGGGCCACTTGATCTTGCGTTCCCCCGAGGCGTTCCTTCGGACCGTGGGACGCGTGAACTGGAAATCGTAGTATTCGTCGGCGTCAATGGACGCGACCTTCTTGCCGCCCCAAACCCTGTTCAGGTAGCGCAAGGAATCACTGGCGGCTTCGCCGGCATCGTTCCAGCCTTCAAACGCGGCCAGCATCACAGTAATGCGCTCCCCGTCCGCCACTGGCAGCAGGAACTGCTCCGGTTCAGGTGCGGCACCCGGTTCCGCGGTGTCTCCGTCGAAGCTATTCATCTCATCACCCTACGTCCAAGAACCGGCGCGACGCATTGAATGAAGGGCCAAAAAGTGCGCCGGGGCGCGTGCGCGCCCGAAGGCAATGCTGATATTCGCCGAGGGCGTATCCACCGGCTGGCGTTCAGGTGCGCCCCGTAGACTGGGAACATGCGATCCCTACCCTCCGTTTCCCCGCTCAGAGCCGTTCTTTGGGATATGGACGGCACCATTGTGGACACTGAACGCTACTGGATTGCCGCGGAGCACGCCCTTGTGGAAGCGCATGGCGGCACCTGGTCACACGGGCAGGCCATGCAGCTCGTGGGTCAGTCGCTGACGTATTCGGCCGGAATCCTGCAGGCAGCCGGTGTCCGGCTGGAGCGCCGGGAGATCATCGACACCCTGACCTCTGAGGTCATCAGGAGCGTCCGGCACTCTGTTCCCTGGCGTCCCGGGGCGCGGGAACTGCTGGATGACCTGCACGTCGCCGGAGTACGATGCGCGCTGGTGACCATGTCGGAGGAGCCGTTGGCCCGCGAAATTGTCGCTAGCCTGCCCAAGCCTTACTTCGAATTCCTGGTCACGGGGGACACCGTCACCCAGGGCAAGCCGCACCCGGAAGCATACCTGAAGGCAGTGGAGCTGCTTCAGGAAGCGGACCCGGACCTGACCGTGGATCACTGCGTCGCCCTGGAGGACTCCGCGCCGGGAGTGGCTGCTGCTGTGGCCTCGGGCGTCGCCACCGTCGCCATTCCGCACATTGTCCCGATCCCCGACGATCCCAGGCACACCACCTGGGAATCCTTGGCCGGCCGCACCGTTTCCGAGCTGGAGGCCATCGCCGCGGGCAGCCTGGCCGTCGCGGCGGCTGGATCCGCAATGCTCGTGACGGGGAGCCCGTCATGAGTTCCGCGCCCGCCCCCGCCCGCCGCGAAGGAATACCGCTCGGCAGGATCGCCGGAATCCCGGTCATTCTGGCCTACTCGTGGTTTGTGATCGCCGCCTTTACCGTCATTGTCTACGGGCCCCTTCTCTTGGAGCAGAATCCGGTGTTGGGCATTTCCGCTTACTACATGGCCTTCGCGTACGCCCTGCTGCTCCTGATCTCAGTCCTGGTCCACGAACTGGCGCACGCCCTCACAGCCAAGATCTACGGCTGGCCCACGCAGAAGATCGTGCTGAATCTCTGGGGCGGCCACACCCAGTTTGAGAATTTCACGGCGACGCCGGCGCGCTCGGTCATCGTGGCGCTGGCCGGGCCGGCTGCCAACCTGGTCCTCGCCGGCGGCGCCTGGGTGGTCCTGTCCACCACCAGCATGGGCACCGTGGCCGAAATACTCACGAACATCTTTATGTGGGCCAACTTCGTCATCGGCATCTTCAATGTTCTGCCCGGACTCCCGCTGGACGGGGGCAGGATCGTTGAGTCGGCCGTCTGGAAAGCAACCGGGAGCCAGGCCAAAGGCACCGTCGCCGCCGGCTGGGCCGGCCGCGTCATCGTGGTGGCGCTGGGCTTCTGGTTCATTGCCCGGCCGCTGCTGGCCGGTGAGACACCAGATATCAGCCTCCTGATGATCACCGTCCTCGTTGGCGGCTTCCTCTGGATGGGTGCCAGCGCCGCAATCCAGCAGGGCACCCTGCGCGGAAGGATGCATCTGGTCAGCGCCGCTGCCCTGGCGGCTCCCGCCGTCGGAATTCCAGCCACCGCGGTGGTGGCGGACATCCGCAGGCTGTCACCGGACGGTTCACGCGCCGTTGTGGTCTGCGGGCCGGATGGACGCCCGCAGGGTGTTGTGGATCCCGGTGCCCTCGCCGCGGTTCCTGACTACGCCGCCGGCTCCACGCCTGCCACGGCAGTGTCCTATGCCCTCGCGGCGGGAGCCTACGTACCCGAGTCGTCCCAGGGGCAGGAACTGATCCAGTACCTTTCCCAGCTGGACGGTCACGAATATGCCGTGGTGGACCATCACGGCACGGTCACCGGCCTTCTGGCGCAGAACGTGGTGGTGGCCGCCATCACCGGCAAGGCTGACCCGTCAAATAGGCATCCTCAGGGTCAAAGCCGGTAGAGTTACGTGCCGGCCGTGCATTGCCGCCGCGTGGCCGCCCGGAGGCCAGCGCCACACCCGGCGGACCTATTTCAATGCGTGGCCCCACAGTTTTACAGGAGCGAGGAAAATCCATGAGCAGCGAAACTGCCGCCGAAGCCGCAGCACCAACCACCACCGGTGTTGCCGCCAATGGCACCCAGCCGGTGGGAGCTGCCCGCCGCCGCGGGCCTTTCCGTGAAGGCGAACGGGTCCAGCTGACCGACGAGCGCGGCCGCATGAACACGATCTCTCTTGAAAGCGGCGGCGCCTTCCACACGCACCGCGGCTTCCTGAACCACGACGAGATCATCGGAAAAGCAGATGGCTCAGTCGTCGTGAACAACGTCGGCCAGCAGTACCAGACGCTGCGCCCGCTCCTCTCGGACTTTGTCCTTTCCATGCCGCGTGGCGCCGCAGTGGTCTACCCGAAGGACGCCGGCCAGATCGTCACCATGGCCGATATCTTCCCCGGCGCCAGGGTTGTTGAAGCCGGTGTTGGCTCCGGAGCGCTGTCCATCTCGCTGCTCCGGGCCGTTGGCGACAACGGCTACCTCCACTCCTTCGAGCGCCGTGAGGAATTTGCGGACATCGCCCGCGGGAATGTGGAAACCATCTTTGGCGGCCCGCACCCGGCGTGGAGGATCTCCCTTGGCGACTTCCAGGAGGAAGTAGTCCGCAGCGAGGCACCCGGATCCGTGGACCGTGTCGTGCTGGACATGCTGGCTCCCTGGGAGTGCCTTGATGCCGTCGCCACTGTCCTCGCACCCGGCGGCGTCTGGATCAACTACGTTGCCACGGTCACCCAGCTCTCCCGGACCGCGGAGGCCATCAGGGCTGATGGCCGCTTCACCGAACCCGACGCCTGGGAGTCCATGGTCCGCGGGTGGCACCTTGAGGGCCTGGCTGTCCGCCCGGACCACCGCATGGTGGCCCACACCGGCTTCCTGCTGGTCACCCGCCGGCTTGCCGACGGCGTCACCGGCATCTCCGTCAAGCGCCGTCCCTCCAAGACTGGCTTCAACGAAGAAGACGTCAACGCCTGGACACCCGGTGCCGTCGGCGAACGCCTCGTCTCGGACAAGAAGCTGCGCCGGGCCGCGCGCGATGCCATTGCCGGAACCAACGTCAAGGACGAACCGGAGATCACGAACTAGTCCACATTTCGGGAGTCTCCAGCAGTACCTGCCAACTTGGGGCTAAGGTCTTAAGAAGAAGAGCAGGAAGGGGCTGATGCACCATGGAGACGCCGAATCAGGACTCCGGACGTACACCGGCGGAGCAGTCGGCCGCCAACGAACTGACGGCTGCGGAGCGGCAGGCCAATGTCCTCCGCGACAAGCTCAGGCACATTGACCGCCAGCTTGCGGCCGCCACGCAGAACAACGCGAAGCTGGTCAGCATGCTGGAAGCGGCCAAGGCCGAGATTCTGCGGCTGAAAAATGCCCTGGACCAGGAGGGCCAGCCCCCGTACAGCTTCGGCACCGTCCTGCAGCTCAATCCCAGGCGGCTGCCGTCAGCGGGCAATAGCGGCCAGGCTGCCACTGAGGAATCGGTGGACATTTTCAACGCCGGCCGGAAGATGCGGGTGGGCATCAGCCCCCTGGTCAACATCAGCCAACTGGCGGTCGGCCAGGAGGTCCTCCTCAACGAGGCATTGCTGGTTGTTGCCGGCCTCGGCTATGAACGCGCCGGTGAACTCGCCACCCTCAAGGAAATGCTCGGAACGGACCGCGCACTGGTGGTGGGACGGGCGGACGAGGAGCGTGTCATCAGGCTCTCCGGAGCCCTGCTCACCGAAAAGCTCAGGGTGGGGGACGCACTGTCCATCGACTCGCGCACCGGTTACGCCCTCGAAAAAGTGCCCCGCTCCGAAGTGGAGAACCTGGTCCTCGAAGAAGTCCCCGACATCACCTACGAGGACATCGGCGGCCTCGGTCCGCAGATCGAGCAGATCCGGGACGCGGTGGAACTGCCCTTCCTGCACCCGGACCTCTACCGCGAGCACGGGCTGAAAGCCCCGAAGGGCATCCTGCTGTACGGTCCGCCAGGGTGCGGCAAGACCCTGATTGCGAAGGCTGTTGCCAACTCCCTCGCCGCCCGTGCCGCGGAACGGTCCGGCAATGTGGACCTGAAGAGCTATTTCCTCAACATCAAGGGTCCGGAGCTTCTGGACAAGTACGTGGGCGAGACAGAGCGCCACATCCGCCTGATTTTCTCCCGGGCCCGCGAGAAGGCCTCGGACGGCAGCCCCGTAGTGGTCTTCTTTGACGAAATGGATTCGCTGTTCCGTACACGTGGAACCGGGATCTCCTCCGACGTCGAGACCACCATCGTCCCGCAGCTGCTGAGTGAGATCGACGGCGTGGAGCGGCTGGACAACGTCATTGTGATCGGTGCATCCAACCGCGAGGACATGATCGACCCCGCCATCCTCCGCCCCGGTCGGCTGGACGTGAAAGTCAAAATCCAGCGCCCCGACGCAGAGGCCGCGGCCGATATCTTCAACAAATACATCACGACGGACCTGCCGTTCCACGAGTCCGACCTCGCCGAACACGACGGCGACGTCCAGGCGACAGTGGACGCCATGGTCCAGCGGACGGTTGAAGCCATGTACTCCACGGAGAAGTCCAACGAGTACCTGGAAGTCACCTACGCCAACGGCGATACGGAAATGCTCTATTTCAAGGACTTCAATTCAGGCGCCGTAGTCCAGAACGTTGTGGACCGGGCCAAGAAGTACGCCATCAAGGATCTGCTGACACTGCACCAGAAGGGTCTTCGGATCGAGCACCTGCTGCGTGCCGTGGTGGATGAATTCCGCGAGCACGAGGACATGCCCAACACCACCAACCCGGACGACTGGGCGCGGATCTCAGGCAAGAAGGGCGAACGGATCACCTACATCCGCACCATCGTGCAGGGTAAGGCAGGCCAGGAGCCCGGCAAGTCCATCGAAACGATGCCGAACACGGGACAGTACCTGTGACGGCAGCCCCGGAACGCGCCGGCGGGGGAGGGCTCCCGGCCGGCGGGGCCATGCGTGTCATGGGGGCGGAAACGGAATACGGCATCCACGCCCCGTCCGCGCCCGGAGCAAACGCCACCATGATGTCCGCCCGCGTTGTCCAGGCTTATGCCCAGGTGACGCGGCAAAGGGCGGCCGGAGGGGCAGAGACCCGGTGGGATTACACGGACGAGGAGCCCCTCCACGACGCCCGTGGCTGGACCCTCGAAAGGGCCTCGGCCCACCCCAGCCAGCTGACAGACCAGCCGCCGGTACTCGACGCCGAAGCGGTGGCGCTTGCCTACGGCCGCGAGGAATTGGAACTGGACGGCGAGGACGAGTCCGGCAGCCTCCTGATGAACATGGTCCTGGGCAACGGAGCCCGCCTGTACGTGGATCATGCCCATCCGGAGTACTCCAGTGCCGAGGTGACCAACCCCCGCGATGCGGTGATCTGGGATGCAGCCGGGGACCTCGTCGCGCTGGCGGCCGTCCGCCGCCTGGCCGCGGATCCCGAGCTCCCTCCGGTCAACCTGTACAAAAACAATACGGACAACAAATCCGTCTCCTACGGCTCCCACGAGAACTACCTCATGCCACGCTCGGTACCCTTCGGGGACATCGTGCGGGGGCTGACGCCGTTCTTCGTCACGCGGCAGATCATCTGCGGCGCCGGGCGGGTGGGCCTGGGGCAGGACAGCTCCACGCCCGGGTACCAGATCAGCCAGCGCGCAGACTTCTTCGAGGCGGAGGTGGGCCTGGAAACCACCATCCGACGTCCCATCATCAACACCCGGGATGAGCCGCACGCCACCGCCGACAAATACCGGCGCCTGCATGTGATCATCGGGGACGCCAACCTGAGCCAATCCTCGAACTACCTCAAGTTCGGCACCACTGCCATGGTCCTGAGCCTGATCGAGGCCGGGCTGGCGCCCAAGGTCGAGGTCCACGAACCCGTCGCAGCCCTCCAGGCAGTCAGCCACGACACGTCGCTGACAGCCAAACTCAGGCTGCTGGACGGGCGCCGCGTGACGGCCCTGGACCTGCAATGGATCTACCACGAGGCGGCGGCCAAGCTGGCGCAGGACACCGGCGTAGCCGATGCCGTGGACGGGGACGGCCATACACATCAGGTGCTGGAGCGCTGGGCTGCCACGTTGACCCAGCTCGATTCCGACAGGAACGCGGCGGCCACCTCCGTGGAGTGGTTGGCCAAGCTCTCCCTCCTCGAGGGTTACCGGAACCGCGACAACCTTGCCTGGGGTGACGCGCGGCTCGGCCTCGTGGACCTCCAGTGGGCAGACATCAGGCCGGAGAAGGGACTGTACTACCGGTTCCTGGCACGGAACCGCATGCAGCGGATCGTCGACGACGGAGCCATCGCCGCAGCGATGACCGAACCGCCGTCGGACACGCGTGCCTTCTTCCGCGGACGGTGCATCAGCAGCTTTGGCAAAGACGTGGTGGGGGCCAGCTGGGACTCGGTCATCTTCGATGTTCCGGGCTACGGCCGGCTTCAGCGCGTGCCAACCAGGGAACCCCTGCGCGGCACCAAGGCCCTCACGGGAGGGCTCTTTGCCCGCCACCGGACGGCCGGTCCGTTCCTCGCCGAACTTTTGGGGCATAACACCGCTCCGCCTGCGGCGTAAACCGCGCCGTCGGGCGGACAGCGTGGCAATATGGGCGTATCAGCAGATCCGCCCGGATCCGAGGATTTCAGAGGAGAGATCACCATGGCAGGCCAGGAGCAGCAGAAGCCACAATCACACGACAGCCAGGTCGAGGACGAGATCCCGGAGGCGCCTCCGGCAGCCCCGGAAGCCCAGGCATCGGCCGCCACCCAGGGCGTCGACGACCTCCTGGATGAAATCGACGGCGTCCTGGAATCCAACGCCGAGGAGTTCGTCCGCGCCTTCGTCCAAAAGGGCGGCCAGTAACCCGGATCCGGATGGGTGGCGGAAGCCGCGTCCGGCCGGAATCTGTACCGCCGTTGAAGGACCACGTACAAGGAGTGCATCAGTGCAGGAAACAACCGCCAACCAGGTAGCCGGCAACGCGACATCCTCATTCACCGAGCATCTGCAGCGCGACCGGCCGGACCTGCTTCCTTACAACCGTGCCATGCCTGCTGCAGCGGCGGCGACAGCTCCGCTGCAGGTACCCCATGCCACCACGATCGTGGCGATGAGCTATGGCGGCGGTGTCCTGATGGCCGGGGACCGGCGGGCCACCATGGGCAACGTCATTGCCAGCCGGCACATCGAAAAGGTGTTCCCGGCCGACAGGTATTCGGTGCTGGGGATCGCCGGCACGGCCGGCATCGCGATTGACCTGACGCGGCTCTTCCAGGTGGAGCTGGAGCACTACGAAAAGATCGAGGGCACCCTGCTGAGCCTCGACGGCAAAGCCAACCGGTTGGGGGCCATGATCCGCGGGAACCTGCCGATGGCCCTGCAGGGACTCGCCGTCGTGCCGCTGTTCGCCGGCTTCGACACAACTGCCGGCGTGGGCCGGCTCTTCTCCTACGACGTCACCGGCGGCAGGTACGAGGAACGCGAGCACCACACGGTCGGCTCCGGTTCCGTTTTTGCCCGCGGCGCGCTGAAGAAGCTCTGGCGGCCCAACCTGGCCGAAGCCGAGGCAGTCTCCGTGGCGGTCGAGTCCCTTTACGACGCGGCCGACGACGACTCCGCCACAGGTGGTCCGGATCCGGTCCGTCAATTGTGGCCGGTGGTGTACACCGTGAACAGGGATGGCGCGCGGCGGATCCCCGAATCCGAGCTCGCCGCTGTGGCGGGCAGGATTATCGAAGCCAGGTCCGCCGAACGGCGGGAGGCCTAAGATGACGCAGCAGTTCTATGTCTCGCCTGAACAACTGATGAAGGACCGTGCGGACTTCGCACGGAAAGGCATCGCCCGCGGCAGGTCCGTGGTGGTCATCAGCTGCCAGGACGGTATTGCCCTGGTCGCTGAGAACCCCTCACCCTCACTGCATAAGATCGGCGAGATCTACGACAAAATCGCGTTTGCTGCCGTCGGCAAGTACAACGAATTCGAAAGCCTGCGCCAGGCCGGAGTGCGGTACGCCGATGTCCGTGGTTACTCCTACGACCGCGAGGACGTCACCGCACGCGGGCTCGCGAGTGTCTACGCGCAGAGCCTCGGTGCCGTCTTCACCGCAGAACAGAAACCCTTCGAAGTGGAACTGGCCGTCGCCGAGGTTGGCCCCACGCCGGAACTGGACCACCTCTACCGGCTCACCTTCGACGGGTCCATCGCCGACGAGCACGGCTTCATCGTGATGGGCGGCCAGGCGGAGCGTGTCTCGGCGGTCATCGCCGAGGGCTGGCGACCGTCACTGCGTTTCGCAGGCGCTGTCCGCCTGGCTACCCGCGGCCTGTCCAGCGGCCCAGACCCGGCCGCTGAACAGGGCGAAGCGGGAGGAACCCTTCCCGCCAAGGCCGTGGAGGTTGCCGTGCTGGACAGGCAGTCGGAGACCTCCCGGGGTTTCCGCAGAGCCTTCCGGCGGCTCAACGATTCTGATATCACGGCGCTGCTTGCTGAGGAGGACTGAGATGGACAAGAGAATCTTCGGTATCGAGACCGAGTTCGGAATCTCGTATTCGAGCCCCGATTCCAGGCCGTTGGCCCCGGAAGAAGTGGCCCGGTACCTGTTCCGCAAGGTGGTCAGCTGGGGTCGGTCATCCAACGTGTTCCTGACCAACGGCTCCCGGTTGTACCTCGACGTCGGCTCACACCCTGAGTACGCCACGGCCGAATGTGACGACCTGGCCCAGCTCATCGCGCACGACCGCGCGGGTGAGCTGATTCTGGACGACCTCGTTGACGAGGCACAGGCAAGGCTGGCCGCGGAAGGATTCAACGGCACGGTCTACCTGTTCAAGAACAACACGGATTCGGCCGGTAACTCCTACGGCAGCCATGAAAACTACCTCATCCCGCGCCGCGGCGAATTCTCCCGGCTCGCGGAGATCCTGATCCCGTTCCTGGTGACCCGCCAGCTGATCGCCGGCGCAGGGAAAATCCTGAAGACTCCGCACGGGGCCACGTACGCGTTTTCCCAGCGGGCAGACCACATCTGGGAGGGCGTCTCCTCGGCAACCACGCGGTCACGGCCCATCATCAACACCCGCGATGAACCGCACGCCGACGCCGAATTCTTCCGGCGGCTCCATGTCATTGTGGGCGACTCCAACATGTCCGAAACCACGGCCCTGCTCAAGGTCGGCACCGTCGACCTCATCCTGCGCATGATTGAGGCGGGAGTGATCATGCGCGACATGAGGATGGAAAACCCCATCCGCAGCATCCGCGAGATTTCCCACGACCTCAGTGGAAGGGCGCTGGTCCGTCTGGCCAACGGCCGCCAGCTCACGGCCCTGGAGATCCAGCAGGAGTACCTCACCAAGGTCACGGCCTTTGTTCAGGAGCAAGGGGCCCACAATCCCCACGTACCGTTCATCCTTGATCTTTGGCAACGGACCCTGAACGCCATCGAGAGCGGTGACACCAGCACCATCGACACGGAAATCGACTGGGCCATCAAGAAAAAACTGATGGACAACTACCGGCGGCGGCACGGCCTGGGCCTGGACGCGCCCAGGATTGCCCAGCTGGATCTTACGTACCATGACATTTCGCGGAGCCGCGGGTTGTACTACATCCTGCAGTCCCGGGGTGCGGTTCGGCGGGTTGTGGAGGATACCGTGATCAAAGACGCCGTGGACGTGCCGCCGCAATCCACGCGGGCCAAGCTGAGGGGCGATTTCGTCAGGCGCGCCCAGGAACTGGGCAGGGATTACACGGTTGATTGGGTGCACCTGAAGCTGAACGACCGCGCGCACCAGACCATCCTGTGCAAGGATCCCTTCCGAAGCGTCGATGAGAGGGTGGATGCCCTGCTGGGCTCTATGGGCTGACGTTCAGGTTCACGGGCTATCCTTGATGGGGCCGTTCCTTGGCCTTGCAGCGGTGCCGGGCGCCTGATTCCGGTTCCGCGTCCACCCTGCCCCGACGAAAGTTCTCTTACGTGCGCCGACTCCTAGCAATCCTGATCCCCGGCCTGCTGCTGCTTACCGCTTGTGGCGGTTCGCCCGCAGCACCGGAACCCACCAGCCAGTCTGCCGGTGACACTGCCAAGTTCGACTCCCTGAAACTGACGGACCACGGGGACAAGAAGGCTCCCGGTGTCGAGTTCTCCAAGCCCCTCGAAGTCACCGAACCCACCATCAAGGTGGTCGCCGAAGGTGACGGTGACCGGGTCAAAGATAACCAGATCGCAAACATCTCCATCCTCGCGCTCAGTGGTGCGGACGGATCCACGCTGGAGGACACCTTCCCCGGCGAGCCCGAACCACTGCAGCTGAACGAGGAACTGAAGACCGGAAGCCCGGTTATCTACAGCGCGTTTGTTGGCTCCAAAGTCGGCTCGAGCCTTGCCCTGGCCATCCCGGGCCAGGCCGCAACCGCTGAAGGCGCCCCCGCCCAGCCAACGCAGCTTCTCCTGATCAAGGTGCTCTCCACCAAGGACGCACCGCAGACCGTCGCTCCGCTCGCAAAGCCCGAAGGCGAGACTGTCACCCCGCCGGCCGGCCTGCCGACCGTGAAGGACAACGACCAGGGCGTGCCGGAGATCTCCGTTGACGGAATCGCCGCGCCCACAGCACTCGTGTCCCAGGACCTGATCAAGGGCACCGGCGCGGAGGTTAAGGAAACCGACACGTTGACCGTCAACTATGTTGGCGTGAACCTCGTGGGCGGCACTAAATTTGATTCAAGCTTTGACCGCGGCGAGCCGGCCAGCTTCCCGTTGACCGGCGTCATTCCGGGCTGGACCCAGGGACTGGCGGGAAAGACGGTGGGCTCCCGGGTCCTCCTGGTGGTCCCCAAGGACCTCGCGTACGGTGATGCCGGCCAGGGCGAAGCCAAGGGTGACCTTGTCTTCGTTGTGGACATCCTCGGCGTCAAGTAAACAGCAACACATCACCCACCCAAATAATCAAAGGAGCAACCATGTCATTTGGTCAGCGCGATTTCGACCGCCAGAAGCCTGAAATTGACTTCCCGCAAGGCGATGTCCCCACCGAACTGGTTATCACCGACCTCATCGAGGGTGACGGTGCCGAGGCCAAAAAGGGCGACACCGTCTCCACCCACTACGTCGGTGTGGCCTGGTCCACCGGCGAAGAGTTCGACGCTTCCTGGGGCCGCGGCGCCCCGCTGGACTTCCGTGTGGGCGTGGGCCAGGTCATCCAGGGCTGGGACCAGGGCTTGCTGGGCATGAAGGTGGGCGGCCGCCGTCGCCTGGAGATTCCTTCCGAACTGGCGTACGGCTCCCGCGGGGCCGGCGGAGCCATTGGCCCCAACGAAGCGCTGATCTTCGTGGTGGACCTCGTGGGCGTCCGCTGACCGAAGCATCGTAACGCCGGAAGGCGCGGTAACAATCAGGGTTTTGTTTTCCTGTTGGTTGCCGCGCTTTCTGCTTTCCGCGGAGGAGTTTAGTAACGTAGCCAGCGTGTCCGTCTCCCGTACTGAACGCCTGCTGAACCTCCTGATAGCCCTGCTGAACACCAAATACGGCCTGCGCCGGGCAGAGTTGCGGGCGAAGGTCTACCATGACACGTCCGGCAACGACGTGGCCTTCGGCAGGATGTTTGAGCGGGACAAGAATGACCTCCGGCAGTTCGGCTTCGATGTGGAAACCGTCACGGACCTCGGCTGGAGCGAAGATGATCCGGCCACCACCCGCTACCGCATCGGCAAGGAATCGAACCGCCTGCCTGATGTCCAGCTCAGCCCGGGGGAGTGGACCGTCCTCCTCCTGGCGTCCCAGTTGTGGGAGCGTGCCGCCCTGGGAACCGCCGCTGCCAGCGCCCTCCGCAAGCTCCAGGCCTCCGGCACCGTGTCCGACGTCGAACTTCCGGTTGGTGTTCAGCCGCGGATCCGGCCGGCGGGCCAGGCCTTTGATGATGTGGTGGCTGCCATGCACGCCCAGCACCCTGTCAGCTTTCCCTACCTGGCAGGCACCACCGGCAAGGAAGAGCAACGGACGGTGGAGCCGTGGGGCCTCGGCAGCCGCTTCGGCCAGTGGTATCTGACCGGCTACGACCGCTCGCGCAAGGCACCGCGCCACTTCCGGCTCTCCCGGTTCACGGGCCCCGTCACGGTGCTGGAGAAGGAAACCTACCCGGCGCCGCCGAACTTCAATGTCCGCGCAGAACTGGACCGGCTTCCGGAGCTCCCGCTCCGGACCGCCGTCGTGGACGTCCGGGAGGGCCGCCTCCTTGGCCTGCGCCGGCGCGCCATGCCAGTTGCCGAGGGGAGTGCCGGAACGCCCGACGCCGGCTACGAACGGCTGCAGGTCAACTTCAGGGACGCTGAGGTGCTGGCCGAGGAGCTCGCATCCTATGGCCCGGACGCTGTGGCACATGCTCCCGACGAGCTGGTGGCAGCCGTGCGGCACCGGCTGCGCAACGCTGCCGCCTTCTGCGCCGCTCCCAGCCCTGCCTATCTGTTTGCGGACGCACCGCGGGGCCGCACCGTCCGGAAACGCACGTCTGAGGACCAGCTCAAGCGCATGCTGCAGCTGGTGCCGTTCCTGGTCCACAACCAGGGCCTGCATATCCAGGACGTCGCAGCCCGCTTCGGTGTCACGCCCGCGGAGCTGGAAAGCGACCTGCGGATCCTCATCTGCTCCGGCCTTCCCGGGGGATACCCTGACGACCTCCTGGACATCCATTGGGAGGAAGGCCACGTTTACATCACACAGGACCTGGATCTCAAGAGGCCGGTCCGGTTTACGGTGGACGAGGCCTGCGCGCTGCTGACCGGGCTCGAGACGCTCAACGGGCTTCCCGAACTTGCCGAAGGAGGTGCCCTGGAGTCGGTGACCCTCAAACTGATGGCAGCGGCCGGCGAAGAAGGGCTGCGGGCCGGTTCGCTTGCCGGTCCGGAGGTGGGCCCGTCGGATTCGGCCGTCCTTGACGTTGTCCGTGGTGCAATCCAGGAGCGGTCGCAGCTACGGCTCGTGTACTTCTCCGCCCAGCGCGACCAGGTCTCCGTACGGGACGTGGATCCGCTCCGCCTGTATTCCCTGGACAACACCTGGTACTTCGAGGCCTACTGCCATTCCGCCCAGGGGCTGCGGAACTTCAGGCTGGACCGGGTGCAGGAGGTCCACCCGAACGGAAATCCCGCCTCCACGGAGGTCCGGGCCGGGGAAAGCTTCCCGGCCAAGCTGTTCACGCCCAACGACGACGACACCACGGTCCTCGTACAGCTCACCAGGCAGGGCGCCGGCTTGGCGGACGATTATTACGCCGAACGTGTGGCACCCCTTGCCGACGGCGGCCTCGTAGCCGAGATCCGGTTCGGCAGCACTGCCTGGCTTCCCATGTTCGTGGCCCAGCACGGCGGGGCCGCCCGGATCCTCGAACCTTCCGAGCTGGGGGCGGCAGCGCTGGACTGGATCGAGGCGGCCCTGGCCGGGTACGGCGGTTAGACTCGTCAGCATGCCTTGGTGGTCCTGGATCCTGATCTGGATTGCGCTTATTGCGCTCTCCCTGCTCTTTTATGTCCTCCTGGGCATCCGGCTGTACCGCCAGTTCCTGGCGGTAATGAAGGACCTGGGCGCCGCCGGAGCTAAAGTGGCACACCTGGCGCCGGCAGCGGCCACCGTCGATGACGGCTCCCAGCCGCCAGGGTCAGCTCCGCCCGGTGCGGCTGTTTTTGCCTCACCGGCCCAGATGCGTCATGATTACGACGCATCCAAGTCATCCCGCCGGGAGGGCCGCCGCCAGAGGCGCGTCCAGCGTAAGCACGATCGGGGCCAGCCCCAGTCACTTCGCGATCTCAATCTCAGTTAGACGTAGGATGTTGTTAGAGGAAAGGATTTCCCGTGGGAAGACTCTTTGATGGCCCGTGGCCAATTGTCATTATCATCGTCGTTGCGCTGCTGCTTTTCGCCGCGCCCAAACTCCCTGCCATGGCCCGCAGCCTTGGCCAGTCCATGCGGATCATCAAGTCCGAGGTCAAGGAAATGAAGAACGACGGCAAAACCGACTCCACCGACACGGCTTCCGGCCCGGTGGAAGGCAAGATCGTTAACCACCCGCCGGCGAAGCCCGGTGAGCCGACCGACGGCACTGACGTTCCGCCGTCGACCCGCGCCTAACCCGAAGTGGCACTGACGCGGGGCCGTAAGTCCAACCCTGAGGGGCGGATGGCTCTTTGGGACCACCTCAAAGAGCTCAAGAACCGGCTGATCAAATCGGCGATTGCTGTGCTGGTTGCCGGCGTGGGCGGCTGGTTCCTTTACGATCCAGTCGTGGCCAGCCTGTCGGACCCGCTGATTTCCATTGCCCGGGATACGGGGCGCACCGCGGTCCTGAACTTTGCGACCATCGCAGATCCTTTTGCCTTCAAGATCCAGATTGCCATCCAGATAGGGCTGGTTATCTCCAGCCCTGTCTGGATCTATCAGGTGTGGGCTTTTATCACCCCGGGCCTGACCAAGAAGGAACGCGGCTACACGCTCGGCTTCATGGCGGCCGCTGTGCCCCTGTTCCTGGCCGGCGTGTTTGTAGCCTGGCTCGTGTTCCCCACCGTGGTCAGGGCGCTGCTACAGTTCACACCCGCCACCGGCGCCAACAACATCTCGGCCACCGACTACCTGACGTTTGCCACGCAGATGTTGCTTATCCTCGGGATCTCTTTCCTGGTCCCCGTGATCCTGGTCGGCATCAACATGGCCGGTGTGGTCAGGGGCCGGACCATCCTCAAAGCCTGGCGGATTATCGTCTTCCTGGTCTTTGTCCTGGCGGCACTGGCCGCACCAGGCACGGACGCGCTGTCCATGTTCCTGCTTGCTGCGCCGCTGCTGATTCTGTTCTTCGCGGCGATCGGGCTGTGTATCTTCAACGACAAGCGCCGTGACAAACGCGTGGCGAAACAGGCTGCTGAGACGGACGCGACAGCCGACATCGCGACGCCCGGCAACGAACTGAAGAACCTGTAGCGCGCGGCGCACTAGGCTTGAGGCATGTCCTCTATTTCCGGGCCACTCTCGCCCTCTGAAAGCTACCGGGCCAGCGCGGAACGCACGGCCGAAGCGGGCACCTACCTCGGCGGGTTTGTCCGCACCCTTGATTTTGAACTTGACGAATTCCAGCGCCTCGCCTGCCGGTCCCTCCAGGAGGGCAAGGGAGTGCTGGTGGCTGCCCCCACTGGCGCCGGTAAAACCATCGTGGGCGAATTTGCCATCTATCTCGCTTTGGAACGAAATCTCAAGGCCTTCTACACCACCCCGATCAAGGCCCTGAGCAACCAAAAATTCACGGAACTCTCCGAAAAGTACGGGGCGGCAAACGTCGGTCTACTTACCGGCGACACCAGCATCAATGGCGACGCCCCCGTGGTGGTCATGACCACGGAAGTCCTCCGGAACATGCTCTACGCGGACTCGGACACCCTGGATGACCTCGGCTTTGTGGTCATGGACGAAGTCCACTACCTCGCGGACCGCTTCCGTGGTGCCGTCTGGGAGGAAGTCATCATCCATCTCCCCAGCGAAGTCCAGGTAGCCTCCCTCAGCGCCACGGTCTCCAACGCAGAAGAATTCGGTGCCTGGCTGGATACCGTGCGCGGCGACACCGACATCATTGTCTCCGAGCACCGCCCGGTTCCCCTGTGGCAGCACGTTATGGTGGGCCGGGACATCGTGGACCTGTTCGCCGGAGAAACCACCTTCGACGAAATCGCGCCGCCCGCGGATGCGGAGACCGGAGCTCCACTACCGGTCCAGGAGCGGCTCACCGCGGCCACCAAAGACGCAGACGGGCCGGGGTTCGAGGTCAATCCGGACCTTCTCAAAATGGCCCGCAGCGAAGGCCAACAAAGTTTCGCCGGACGCTTTGGCCACGGCGGACGGAGCCAGCGCCGGCAGCACCGGCAACGGACAGAGGACCGCCCCCGGCAGGGAGCCGAGCCCGGCGCCGTCCGGAAGGCCAGCCGGCCCCAAGTGATTGCCAGCCTGGACCGGCAGGACCTGCTGCCCGCCATCACGTTTATCTTCTCGCGGGCAGGCTGCGATGCCGCCGTTGCCCAATGTGTCTCGTCCGGACTCTGGCTGACCACGGAGAAGGAGCAGCAGATCATTGCGCAGCGCGTTGACGAGGCCGGGCAGGACATCCCGTCAGAGGATCTGGACGTCCTCGGCTTCTGGACGTGGCGGGATGGCCTGCTGCGTGGTTTCGCGGCCCACCATGCCGGCATGCTACCCACCTTCAAGGAAGTAGTGGAGAAGCTATTCGTCGAGGGCCTGGTCAAGGCTGTGTTCGCCACCGAAACGCTGGCCCTGGGCGTCAACATGCCGGCCCGCTCCGTGGTCCTGGAGAAGCTCGACAAGTTCAATGGCGAGGCCCACGTGGACATCACCGCGGGGGAGTACACGCAGCTGACCGGCCGCGCGGGCCGCCGCGGCATCGACATCGAAGGCCATGCCGTTGTCCTGTGGCAGCCGGGCACGGACCCTGCGGCTGTTGCCGGCCTCGCCTCGCGGCGTACGTATCCGCTGAACTCAAGCTTCCGGCCAACGTACAACATGAGCATCAACCTGTTGGCGCAGTTTGGCCGCGCCCGTGCGCGGGAAATCCTTGAATCCTCCTTCGCGCAGTTCCAGGCTGACCGGTCCGTTGTCGGACTTGCCAGGCAGGTGCGCAGCCGCGAAGAGTCCCTCGCGGGATACGCAAAATCCATGACCTGCCACCTCGGAGACTTCACCGAGTATGCGCGGTTGCGCCGTGAGCTGTCCGACGCCGAGAATGTCACCTCCCGCAGCAAGTCCCGGGCTCATAAGTCGCTGAATGAAGACTCCCTGGCACGGCTGATGCCCGGCGACGTGGTGGACGTCCCGGGCGGGCGGGCGCCCGGACCGGCGATTGTGCTCAGCTCGGACCACAGCGGCAGGGAGCCGCGGCCTGCCATCCTGACGCTCGACAACCAGCTCAGGCGAATCGGCACCGAGGACCTTGAGGGCCCCATCGCGCCCCTGACACGGATCCGCATTCCGAAGTCGTTCAACGCAAAGGTCCCGAAATCCCGGCGTGACCTCGCATCGTCGGCCAGGAATGCACTGCGCGAGAACCGCCCGCCTGCCCCCGGGCGCAGCACCGATTTTGGCATGGGGTCCGTTTTGCCCCATCAGGAGAAACGCATCACGGAGCTTCGCCGGGCGCTCCGGGCCCACCCCTGCCACGGCTGCAGCGAGCGTGAAGACCACGCGCGCTGGTCTGAGCGCTGGTGGAAGCTGCGCCGGGAGACGGATGCCCTGGTCCGGCAGATCCAGGGCCGGACCAACACCATTGCCAAGACCTTCGATCGCGTCTGCGATGTCCTTTCCGCCTACGGCTACCTGGAAGCGGGAGCTGACGGGCGCCTGGCCATCAGCCCGGACGGCCAGCGGCTCCGCCGGATCTACGGGGAGAAGGACCTGCTGATTTCGCAAGCACTGCGGCTGGGCGCGCTCAACGACCTGGATGCCGTCGAAGTAGCAGCCCTGGCCAGCGTCTTGGTCTACCAGGCCAAACGCGAGGACAGGGGCCTCCGCCCCCGGATGCCCAGCGTCTCGCTTGAATCGTCCGTGGATGTGGTGGTCCGGGAATGGTCGGCCCTGGAGGACGTGGAAGAGGCGAACAAACTTCCGCTGACTGCCGAACCGGAACTCGGTCTTGTCTGGCCGATGTACAAATGGGCCAAGGGACGCCACCTCCAGGAAGTGCTCAACGGCACGGACCTGGCGGCGGGTGACTTCGTCCGTTGGGTCAAACAGGTCATCGACCTCCTGGACCAGCTCGCCAAGATTCCCGGCCTGGATCCGCGCGTCTCCAGGCTTTGCGCAGAAGCAATATCACTCATCCGCCGCGGCGTCGTGGCCTACTCTTCCGTACTTTGATGTCCCGGCTTTGATGCACCGGCAGCCTGCCTTCTTCCCCCTAGCCCCAGGAGCTTCGCCCGCATGACCACTGAACGTTCCACCACGCCCGCGCCGCACGAGCGGAAAGTGGTCCTGTACCGCAACGGTTCGGTCTACACAGCAGCAGACCCCTTTGCCACCGCCATGCTCGTTGACGGCGACACGGTTGCCTGGGTCGGCTCCGAGCAGGCGGCATCCTCCATCGCCGACAGCTCCATGGAGATCATCGACCTCCATGGAGCCCTCGTAGCGCCGGGGTTTGTTGACTCCCACGTCCACCTCACGGAAACCGGCATCGCACTGGGGTCCCTCCAGCTGGGCGGGATCCGTTCCGCCCGGCAATTACTCGATGCCGTGGCCGCAGCCAAAGGCGACGGCCCCCTGCTGGGTCATGGCTGGGATGAATCCACGTGGGAGGACCCGTCCCTGCCGGCGCCCGAGGAGCTTGAGCAGGCGGCCGGTGGCAGGCCGGTGTTCCTCGCCAGGGTGGATGCGCATTCGGCGTTGGTCTCTTCCTCCTTGGCTGCCGCCGCCGGGCTTGGCGGGCTGGACGGCTACAGCGCGGGTGCACAAGTGAAGCGGGCCGCCCATACAGCGGCCCGCCAGGAAGCACGGCGGCTACCGGAGGCCAGCCTCCTGGCCTACCAGCGGCGCGCCCTGATCGAAGCGGCCGAAAACGGTTATGTGGCACTGGCGGAGATGGCCGCGCCGCATATCGGTGGAGTTTCCGACCTTCGCCTTGCCGCCGCGTGGAACACGGCGGCCGGAGAGGCCATGCCGGAAATCCTGCCGTACTGGGGCGAACTGGCCACCTCCGAGGAGCAGGCCCGGGCGCTGCTGGACGAACTGGGCGTATCCGTGCGCGGCCTGGCAGGCGACCTGAACATTGACGGTTCCCTCGGCTCCAGAACAGCGGCACTGAGGGCCGGCTACAGCGACGCGGCGGGGGAGCGGGGCAGCCTCTACCTCTCGGCAGAGCAGGCCGGCGCCCACCTGGCGGCCTGCTCGCTGCTGGGCATCCAGGGCGGCTTCCACGTCATCGGCGACGCGGGACTTGATGCCGCGCTGGAGGCACTGGAACTCGCGGCCGCCGAAGTGGGCGAGCAACGGATCCGTGCCGCCGGCCACCGCTTCGAACATGTGGAAGTCGCAGACCCCAAATCAGTGCAACAGCTGGCCCGCTACTCCGTCACCGTCAGCGCCCAGCCACGCTTCGACGCTGACTGGGGGGACGAAGGCGGCATGTATGAGCAGCGCCTGGGGAGCCGGAGCCGCTCCATGAACCCGTTTGCCTCGTTCTATGCTGCCGGTGTTCCCATCTGCTTCGGCAGCGACAGCCCGGTGACACCACTGCGCCCGTGGTCCAGCGTGCGTGCCTGCCTGGAACACCACAACCACGCTGAACGGATCTCGGCCCGCGCAGCGTTCCTCGGCCACACCCGCGCGGGGTGGCGGGCAGCAAAGTACCACAACCCGATGGCCGGGCAACTGGTTCCCGGCGCACCCGCCAGTTTCGCTGTTTGGGATGTTGAGGAGCTCATGGTCCAGGTGGCGGACGGCCGCGTCCAGTCCTGGAGTACGGATCCGCGTGCCCGCACGCCCCTTCTCCCGGCACTTGATACCGGCGTGGACCCGGTGTGCCTGCAGACCGTGAAGGACGGCGTGGAGCTGCATTCGAGTCCGGCACTGCGCTCCTGACCGGACACACTGGCCAGCGCCCCCAAAAAGCGCCCTATAATAGGTAGTTGCGCCTGACCGCCAGCCACTCCGCTACGGTTCAGCCGCTCCGACCGCTCCCGTCCAGGAAGGCCCTTTGTGCGCGTCCTCACCATCATTCCTACTTATAACGAGCTGGAATCGCTGCCCAAGACTCTTCAACGCCTCCGCGCAGCCGTACCGGCCTCGGACGTACTGGTGGTGGACGACAACAGCCCGGACGGCACCGGTCAGCTTGCGGACGGCTTTGCCGCCGAGGATGCACAGGTTCACGTCCTGCACCGCAAAGGCAAGGCTGGCCTGGGAGCCGCCTACATTGCCGGGTTCAAATGGGGACTCGAGGCAGGCTACGACGTCCTGGTGGAAATGGATGCGGACGGCTCACACCAGCCCGAACAGCTTCCCCAGCTGCTGGAAGCCGTTGAACAGGGCGCGGACCTTGCCATGGGATCCCGCTGGGTTCCCGGTGGCAGCGTGGTCAACTGGCCGCTGTACCGGCAGGCGATTTCACGCACTGGCAGCACGTACGCCCGGCTGATGCTGGGCCTGAAGATCAAGGACGTCACCGGCGGCTACCGCGCCTTCCGGCGGACCACGCTGGAAAAACTGAACCTCGACCTTGTCGATTCAGTGGGCTACGGCTTCCAGGTTGACTTGGCGTGGCGTGTAGCCAAGCTGGGCCTCAGGATCGAGGAACGCCCCATTACGTTCGTGGAGCGCGAGCTCGGAGCGTCAAAGATGAGCGGCAACATTGTTGTTGAGGCCATGGTCAACGTCACCAGGTGGGGCCTGCAGGCACGCTGGAACAAGCTCACAGGCAAGAAGGATCCGGCACAGGGCTGACCTGCAACGCCGTTAGGACAAAAGATAAGGGCCGGGCCGGCAACGTGATCACGTTGCCGGCCCGGCCCTTTCTTAAACGTTCAGATCGCGTCAATCGGTGACGCTATGACCTCGGTGGGAGGCCGTGACCGCCGCTGGGGTCAGGCGCTGCGCCGTTCGCCACGGCGTTCGCGCAGGATGGTCAGCCGGTCCTCGAGGATCTGCTCCAGCTCCGGAAGGGAACGGCGCTCCAGGAGCATGTCCCAGTGCGTACGGACAGCCTTTTCGTTGCTGGTGTCCGGACGTTCGCCATCAACGAGGAGCGCTTCCTTGCCGGTCTTGGAAACCCACACAGGAGGAATTTCAGCCTCTGAAGAGAACGTTACGAAGACCTGCTCGCCGTCCTCGCACCGGTATTCGACGCGCTGGCGCGGGGCCGGCTCAACGCCGGACTCGGTCTCCATGCTCTGCGCGCCAAGGCGCATACCCCGCAGGCTGCGATCGCTCATGTTTTCTCCCTCTGGTCGGTTCGCGGAGCAGGACTCCACGCAAGCCGGAACGGCATAACCGCCCCGGACTACTGTGTGCACTGTGCTGCATCATAAGATTCAACGCATTGCGAAGCTTTCTTGTTCCAGCGGATCTGGTCCGACCGGACAAATACTCAATTATACCGGCGTGGGGCCTAGCCGCAAAACGGGAGGGGACCCGCGACCAAGCGCGAATCCCCTCCCGCCCCGTATGGGGCAAATCCGTGTCAGGACCCAGGCTGTTTAGCGGGTTCCTCGTCGAACAGCCCGCCGCCGGCGGTCTGATCAGGATTGGTACCGCCGAGCGCCTGGCCGATGCCCTTGAGTGCCTCGCCAATTTCGCTGGGAATGATCCACAGCTTGTTTGATGATCCCTCTGCGATTTTCGGAAGCGTCTGCAGGTACTGGTAGGCCAGGAGCTTCTGGTCGGGGTTGCCCTTGTGGATGGCGTCAAAGACCTTCTGGATGGCCTGTGCCTCACCGTCAGCGCGGAGGATGGCCGCCTTGGCGTCGCCCTCAGCCGCAAGGATCGATGCTTGCCGCTGGCCCTCGGCCGTCAGGATGGCGGACTGCTTGGTGCCTTCGGCCGTGAGGATCGCAGCGCGGCGGTCTCGCTCGGCCCGCATCTGCTTCTCCATCGAGTCCTGGATCGAGTGGGGCGGGTCAATGGCCTTGAGCTCCACGCGCGAGACCCGGATGCCCCAGCGGCCGGTTGCCTCGTCCAAGACACCGCGCAGCTGGCCGTTGATCTGGTCGCGGGATGTGAGCGCCTCTTCCAGGTTCAGGCCGCCCACAACGTTACGCAGGGTGGTAGTGGTGAGCTGCTCCACGGCCTGGATGTAATTGGCAATCTCATAGGTGGCTGCGCGCGGATCAGTGACCTGGAAGTACACCACAGTGTCGATGGACACCACCAGGTTGTCTTCGGTGATGACCGGCTGCGGTGGAAAGGACACCACCTGCTCCCTCAGATCAAGGAGCGGCAGGAGCCGGTCCACAAACGGGATCAGGATGGTGAGTCCCGGGTTAAGGGTCCGCTGGTACTTGCCGAGCCGTTCAACGACGCCGGCCCTCGCCTGCGGGATAATCCGCACCGAGCGGACCAAGACAATGATCACGAACACGATCAGGACCACCAGCACAATGGCCAGGGCGGCTCCTCCTGCGTTATCCATACGACTCCTATTCCCCAATTGTTAGGCTGTACTCAGGACTAAGTGGCCTGCTCCGGCTGGGCGGAAACAACAGCCGTGGCCCCGTCGATGGCGGAGACCACTGCCTTCTGGCCGGCAGGCAGGACGCCGCCGGAGGACCGGGCGCTCCAGACATCGCCCCCGATCTTGACGAGGCCGCCGGTGGAGCTGACTGCTTCCATCACCAGGGCCTGCTCGCCAATGAGCCGGTCAATGTTGGTGCGCTGGTCGGCGGGTCCCTTTTTCAGGTGGCTTAGTGCCACCGGGCGGACAAAGGCGATCATCAGCAGTGAGACGACGCAGAACACCACAATCTGCAGCCACAGGTCAGCGCCGGCAAAATCTGCGACGAGCGCGGCAACTGTTCCGCCGCCGAGCATAATGAAGAACAGGTCAAGGGTGATCATTTCGATCACTGCGAATGCGAGGAAGGCGGTGAGCCACAGGGCCCACCAGTTTTCGCCGAGCCATTCAAACATTCCGTCCCCCTTGACCATCCGGTAGCTGTCTATTTATCCTAGTCCGCCGGAAAGCAGGACGGCAGGTTGCGTGAAGGGCAGCGGTTGAACGTGGCCAAGTCGTTACGGTGCGGACCGCGCCGGACGGAAGACCGTGATCCGGAATCGTGCCTCCACCTGGGTTGACTCCCCGCCGCTCCCGATTTTGGCCGCAATGGCCGTGCGGTCCAGGTGGTGCCCGGCCGGACCCATGAAGGCCAGGTCAGCCAGCTCACCGGGCGTTAGCATCATCAGGATATCCAGGTCCCGGGTGGACTCGGCGGCGAAGTGCGGCGAGAGGGAATCTGCCAGCCGCGCGTCCTTGTCATCCTCGATGGACAGCATCCCGGCCTGGGCGGCAACGGCGGCCAGGTGTCCGGCGCGCGGCGTCACCACCACCAGCCTTCCGCCGGGGCGGAGCACCCTGGCGAATTCGGCGGCGTTGCGGGGAGCAAAGATCACCGTGATGGCGTCGACGGCGGCGTCGGCCACCGGGAGCGGCTGCCACACATCGCAGGCAAGGCTGACGGCCTCGGGGTTGAGGCGCGCGGCGCGGCGGAGCGCGAACTTGGAGATGTCGAGCGCGACGGCGGCGCAACTGGCGGTGCGCCGCTGCACCTCATCCAGCACCACCCTGAGATAGTGGCCGGTCCCCGTACCCGAATCGAGGACCGTGAACGGTTCGCCTGGGGTTATCCCGGGCACGACGGCGGCCGCGACGGCGTCTGCCAGGGGGCGGTAATGCCCGCCGTCGAGGAAAGCGAACCGGGCCGCCACCATCTCTGCGGTGTCGGCTTCAAAGACTGTCCCCTTGCCCACCAGCAGGTTGAAATAGCCCTGTTTCGCCGCGTCGAAGCCGTGCCCGGATCCGCAGACCAGGGCCTTGCGGGCCGCGTCACCCGGCCCGACCCGGACATTCAGTGCGGCGCCGCACACGGGGCAGCGCAGCGGAGGGCGAGGGCTTGATGGCATACGGACCATCTTAGGGCGGGGAGCGGGCCGGCGCGGAGCCCGCGCGAGTGGCCCGGCCGCATGTTCGCGTGGGGGAAAGCCGCACGTTAGGCTCACGTGGGTGAAGCCAGAACACCTCCCGCTGCTCAATTCCGTCTCCGCGCCGGCCGTTCACCCGGACGGCAGCCGCGCTGTTGTGTCGGTGACCAGGCCGGATTTCACTGCTGATTCCTACGTGGGCCAGCTGTGGAACATCCCGTTGAACCAGGAGCAGCTGCCGCGGCGAATAACCAGGGGCTTCCGGGACACCGTCCCTGCCTTCTCTCCTGATGGGCTGGTCCTCGCCTTCCTCCGGACGGGCGGACCGTCGTCGAAAGCGCAGCTCGTCGTGGTGGAGGCCGGCGGCGGTGAACCCCAGGTCATTACCGACAGGCTGCTCGGAGTGGAATCCTTCGCCTGGTCTCCTGATTCGCGCCGGATAGTCTTCAGCTCCCGCGAGCCCGAGACCGGACGGTACGGCAGCAGCGAAGCGATCACCGCGGAGGCGGAGGCCCCCCGGCTGATCTCCTCCTACCAGTACAGGCTGAACAGCGTTGGCTACACGCGCGACAAGCCGCAGCAGCTGTTCATCGTGGACGTCCCGGAACTCGGCGGCGAACCGCTGGCACCGCCTGCGGCTCCGTCGCTGCCGGAAGCCCGGCAGCTGACGTCGCTCGCCACGGACGCCAGCTCCGGAGTTTTCAGTGCAGACGGATCAGTCGTCTACTTTGTGGCAGCACCGCCGGAGAACGATGACGACTTGGCCACCTCGATCTACAGGGTGCCGGTCACCGGTGGCGACCCCCTCCTGGTGGATAAGGGAGTAGCCGCACCTCAAACCGTCTCGGAGGTCCGGCAGTCCCGGGACGGCAAGTGGCTGTTCTACATTGCCCGGGACCTGGGCGGCTCGGGCCGGGACTTCGTGGCACGGAACGCCGTGCTGTACTGCGTAGCGGCCGACGGCGGCATGCCGGTTGCGCTGACCGACCCGGAGTCGATGGACGTTGCGGCGCCGGGTGCCCGGATTGAGCTCCGCGGCCCGGACCACGCCCTCGTCCTGAACAACGCGCAAGGCTCAGTTGAGCTCCTTGAGCTGGGGGCGGCGGGCGGGCATGCCCTGCTGGTGCACGGCGACAAGGTGGTGACGGGGGCTGCCTGGGCGGGTGGTTCGCTGCTCGTCGTATTCGGCGATCCGTCCACCCAGGGGGACGTCGCAGTACTCGACGACGGACAGCTGCGGCTGCTGACAGACTTTTCGGCCGTTCTGCGGACACAGACGGACATTGTGGTTCCACAGGAGCTGACGTTTGAGGCGCCCGATGGCTATCCCGTCCATGGCTGGCTCGTCAGGCCTGCGGGCAAGGGCCCGCACCCGGTTCTGCTGAACATCCATGGCGGGCCGTTTGCCCAGTTCACCGTTGCCCTGTTCGACGAAGCCCAGGTGTACGCGGCTGCGGGCTATGCCGTGCTGATGTGCAATCCGCGCGGCTCCGCCGGCTACGGCCGGGAACACGGGCTGGCCATCAAGGGCCGCCTTGGCACGGACGACATGGAGGATGTCCTGGCGTTCCTGGACGGGGCGCTGGCCAAATTTCCGGCGCTGGACGCGGGCCGGCTGGGCATAATGGGCGGCTCGTACGGCGGATACCTGACCGCCTGGACCATCGCGCACCACCACAGGTTCCAGGGTGCCATTGTGGAGCGTGGATTCCTGGACCCGGTCAGTTTCGAGGGCTCGGCCGACATTGGCTGGTACTTCGGCAACGAATATCTCGGCAGCTCAACGGTGGGGGTCGCCGCGCAAAGCCCGTTCGAGCACGTGGGCAACGTGCAGACCCCGACGCTGGTCATCCACAGCGAAAACGATCTCAGGTGTCCGCTGGAGCAGGGCCAGCGGTATTTCACGGCCCTGAAGCGGCAGGGTGTGGAAACCCAGCTGCTGGTGTTCCCGGGCGAGGACCATGAACTTTCCCGGTCAGGCAGGCCGCAGCACCGGCGCCAGAGATTCGAGCACATCCTGCGCTGGTGGGCCCGGTTCCTCCCGACCGACGCAAATCCGGCAGACGCACCGCCGGAGTGACGAGGTGGCGTGCTGGCGCGTCAGGGGTTCTCGGGCAGGAATCCCAGGGCCGCACGGGCCTTTCCGATCCCCGGCTCGGCCCAGTTGGCGGCGTACTCGGCGTTGGAGCTCAAGGACCTCAACTCGGCGCGGTCAACGTAGAGGGTGCCATGGAGGTGATCGGTTTCGTGCTGCACAATTCTCGCCTGCCAGCCCTCGAATTCCTGTTCCGACGCCAGGCCTCCGGGGGTGTCGAACCGGAGCAGCACCCGTTCTGGCCGTACTACCACTGCCTGCAGGCCGGTCAGTGAGAGGCACCCCTCGAAGAACGCGGCGCTTTCCGTTCCGACGGCCGTGTAGTGCGGGTTGATGATGGTGAGGAACTCCAGCGGGCTGCGGTGCCGCAGTGCAGCGGCCTCGGGGTCGACGTCGTACTGGTCCTCAAGGACTGCCAGCTGCAGCGGGATTCCGAGTTGCGGGGCGGCCAGCCCTACACCAGGGGCTTCGTGCATCACGTCGCGCATGAGGGCAATCAACTGGTCCAGCTCGCCGGCGCTGATCTGGCCGTCGAAGGACGCGGCCCGCTGGCGGAGTACGGGATTCCCGGCCTGGACGATGGGCGGCAGCGATCCCGCAGACAGGATTTCCTGCACCCGTTCCCTCAGACGCGCAGGAGTGAATGAAGTGGGCGGTGATACAGCGGTCATGCGGAAAGCCTAGCGGCGGACGCCGCCGGGCGTCGGCCGCGTCGGCTAATGTCGATGCCATGGCTGAACTGATTGCGTCCGAACCCAACGCACTGGAACTTGTCCTGGACTTCATCCGGACCCTGGAAGCCGGCGGTGACGGCGGGGCCATCGGCCGTTTCCTCGCTGCGGACTTCGTGTTGGTCGAGGCGCCGCATCTGCTCGCGGTTGAAGGCTCCACGCGGACGCGGGACCAGGCGATGGCTGGCCTCGATCAAAGCGGCGAAGTAGTGGCGGACCAGAAGTTCGAGATCCGCCGCACTACCTGCGAAGGCGGTCGGGTTGTGGTGGAGGCCGACTGGTCGGCGAGGACGCTGATGGACCTGCGGTACTGGGATGCCGGGGAGACCATCCGCGCCCGGACGTCGTCGGTCTTTGAAGTCCGGGGCGGCCTGATCATCAGCCAGGACAGTTACGACTGCTACTTCGCGAACTCCTGACCCGGCGCCCTCCGGCGCGGGTTTACTGCATGGTGAACCGGCGGGCCACCAGCCTGTTGGCCGCCGGAATGCCGGACACCGCGCTGACTGCGTGGTTCCTCAACGCCAGGAACGGCGGCGCCAGCGGGCGCCCCAGCATCATGTTCACTTCGGACTGCCATCGCGCCACCGAGGCGGCCTTACGACGCCGGGCGGAATAGGCGTGCAGGCGCTGGCCAACCGGTTTCCCCGCCAGGGCATCACAGATGATCGGCGCGAGTTCCGCCGCCTCCAGCCAGCCAAGGTTCATGCCCTGGCCGCCGATGGGGCTTATTTCATGGGCAGCATCGCCGATCAGGACCGCCCGCCCCGCGACTGATCGGCAGGCCACCGTGGAGCGCGGGCTGAAGCTGCTGAGCATACTGTTGGTGGCCGGGTCCGGCCGGAAACCCGTACGCTGGTGGACCATCCGCGCCAGTTCGATGGCGTCCGGGACTGCTGCGGGCCGGGGAATCCTCACTACCCACCGGCGGCGACCGCCCGGCAGCGGAAAGGATTCCACTATCCCTTCGGCTTCGAGGTACAGGACGGCTTCGTTCAGGTTTTCGCCGGTACCCTCGAAATCACCCATCACATAATGGTCGGGATAGGTTCGGGACGTGGCCGGGATGCCCAGCAGGCTGCGCATCAGGGACCGCGAGCCGTCGGCACCGACCAAAAGCCGTGAGGTGATCCGGGTGCCGGCACCGCCCGCGTTGGTCGCCTCAGCGACGACGGTGACCAGTCCGCCGTCGTCCGCTATTTCCGTCACCCTAGTGCCCCTGACCAACGCGGCGCCATCCAGTTCGTGTACACGCCGTTCCAGCAGGGTTTCCGTGGTGACCTGGGGGAGGGACAGGACAAACGGGAAGCACTCCGAGACGGATGCGAAGGACATTGACCCTACGGTCTTCGTGCCGCTGACTGCGATGCCGCCACGGATCTGCACGCCGGCATCAACCATGGCGCTGGCCACGGCTACCCTGTCCAGCGCCGCGAGGGCGGGGGGATGGATGCCGATGGCCCGCGAGTGAGGTTCCCGGCGGAGCCGCTGTTCAAGGATCTGGACCGCGACGCCGTCCTGAAGCAGCAGGGCAGCGAGATACAGACCCACGGGTCCGCCGCCGACGATCACCACGTCAGCCATCGGGATGCTCCGGGCGGTGCAGGAGGACCTGATGGAACGGGGAGTGGCGCGCCACCTGCCAGCCCGGGGGAGCAGCGGCGGCGAGTTCTGCCGGGGTGTAGCTGCGCCTGATCGAGGTCAGGCCGTCCGCGCGGATGAACGAGCCGCGGAAGGGGAGGGCCGCCAGGGAGAAAAGTGCGTAGGCTGCGATGTTCCGGCGGAGGTCGTTGTGCAGGGAAATCCGGCGCGCCAGGGCTTGCGAATCTGCCAGGAGCCGAGCCAGGTCTGCCGGTTGGAGGTGGTGGATGACGTGGTTCGAGATAACGACGTCGAACCGGCGGCCTTCGCGGACCAGGTCGGCACTGTCGGCCTGGCGGAACCGGACTGAGACGTGGTGGGGGCGGTGTGACGAGTAGCTGTATGCCCTGGCGTCCGGATCAATGCCGGTGACCTCGAGCAGCAGTTTGTCCCGGGCGGACCAGAGGGCGAGCTGGCGTGCCAGGTCCCCACCGCCGCATCCAATGTCGAGGAGCGTGGTTTCAGAGTCGTGGGAGAGCAGAGGGCGAAGCTCGCGGCGGTACAGCTGCCGCCAGCCGGAGAAGAGCCGGTTCACCAGTTCGAATTGCCGGTACGTGAGTTCCAGTTTGGTGGGATCACAGTCCGGCAGGTCCATCATTTCCACTGCGTCCGCAGCCCTTTGCCGCATCAGGGACACAGGTCAGACCAGTGACGAGGCTGCCTCGGGCTGCACCGCCCGTTTTCCGGTGGCTGCCTGGCGCAGTTTCGTGAAGAGCCCGGTTTCCACCGTGAGTCCGGGGCCGAACGCCATGGAGCAGATACGTTCCTCGCCCTCCACCGGCGGCTGCTCCAGGATGTGCCTGAGGACAAACAGCACGGTGGCGCTGCTCATGTTGCCGTAGTCCCGCAAAGTATCCCGTGCCGGAACGAGTTGCTCGTCGGTGAGTTCAAGGCGCGTCTGGACCTTGTCAAGGATGCTCCGGCCGCCGGGGTGGATGGCCCAATGGCGGATGTCGCGGTAGGGGAGTCCGCGCAGCGAGGGATCCCGGGCCAGCAGCGGTGCCAGGGCGCCGACGATGTGATCGTCGATGATGTGGGGGACGTAGTTGCCCAGCACCATTTCGAAGCCATGGTCGCCGATGTTCCAGGCCATGGATTCCTCGCCCACAGGCGTAAGGACGGTTTCGAAGTGGTCCAGTTGCATCAGCGCAGGTGTGTCCGGATCATTCCGGGCCGTAATGATGGCTGCCGCCGCGCCGTCGGCGAACAGCGCCGAACCCATGATGGTGTCGGGATCGTTCGAGGTCCGCACGTGCAGGGAGCACAGCTCGGCACAGACCACCAGGACAACGGCCTGCGGATCTGCTTCGCAGAACGACTTGGCGGCCCGCAGCGCCGGAAAGGCGGCATAGCAGCCCATGAATCCGAGGTGATAACGCTGGACCGCCGGGTCCAGCCCCAGCGCGCGGACGATCTTATAGTCAGGACCCGGGTTGAAGAATCCGGTGCAGGAGACGGTAATGACGTGGGTTATGTCAAGCAAGGACAGATCCGGGCAGGCGTCCACGGCAGCCCGGGCGGACTCGATGAAAAGTTTGGTGACCTCCCGGGCGAAGATCTCGTTGCGCACCTTGGTGGTGGGGTTCAGGAGCAGGCCCGTGGCGGGATCAAAAAACTGCGGCGCGTCCGAACGGAACGCCATGGTCATTTCTTCGACGGCGGTATGGCGCGTATCGATGGCGGCTGAATCGAAGCAGGTGCTCACCAGCCGCGAGCCCAGCCTGGTCAGGCCAGGCTGAGCTGCAAAAACGTCGCGGGCTTCGGTCTGGACCAGCACGGTGGGCGGAACAGCAGTTTCGAGTGAACGCACGTAGACCGTCATTGGTTCATTCTTGGCGAGCACAAGGGATTAGACAATGGCGACGTGCGGCAACATCAAACGGAAGCCCCGGAGTCGCCCGCTAAACGTCGGCCAAACGCAGGCCACTCTCCGCTCTCAGAACTGGCATGCACGGGTATTCGGAGGCCGGGAGTTGATGCCGCCTAGAGGTCGGGCTTCTGTGTTGAGCCAGGAGGAAGAAGCCGCGAACCGCGACGGAGGGTGATGCCCGCTAGTGTCGGACAGCCTGCGTGTCCGGGCAAACATGCGAATTGTGCGCTAATGGCTGGAGTGGGTGTCTCCAGTCTGAGAGGATTCTTCGATGGAGCGAGTCGAATATCAGGAGATCGCGGGCATCCTTCATGGCCTCCTCATTCGTTTAGATGACCGAATCCAGAGCGAGGATTTAGCGTTGATCTCCGAGTTCATCGACGTAGGTGAGCTTGGCCTTGCCCTCGAGCAAATGGCCGATGTCCTGTCTGAGGATGAGCAGCCATTGACGTCAGACGAGCGGGCCGACATGCTCGCCCTTGTGAGCCGGATGGGGATGGACGGCCGAGTCCCTGAGGCCCTCGCATTCTGTCCGGAGACATAGCATGATGCGACTGGGGTTCTGGCCGGAGCACGGGCCAGCCCCGGACCCTTATCGAACGTCAACGGCAGGCCCCCGCCGATCCAGATTCATTAGGCATTTCTCCTGAACCTGGGGAGCGGGTCCGGTTATGAAATCCGCCGATATGAGGAGGCCAACCTCCCCTTGGATGGTCCAGACGATCCAGAGTGGCTCGGCTGAAGGCGCGGCCCTGCTCCACCTGTTGCGGGTTAACTTGGGCGATGCTGTCGACCTTGTGGTAACTGAGACTTGGCGGGGGAGAGAATCGCAAAGCTAAATGCTTTGCCCAGGATTTTTAGCTGCTGCTACGTATTGTGCGTAGGCGGCGGCCGAGTCGGTGGCATGGCGTTCGATGGTGGTGGGGGAGTAGCCGAGGGTTTCGGCGATGATGGCGACGGGCGCGAGTTTGGTGAGTTCGTGGAGGGTTCCGAGTCGTGCGGCACGGGTGCTGAACAGCTTGCTGAGGCGTGTTGTGAGGTGTCCGGGATGGATGTGTCGTCCGGGTGAGGCTCCGCGGAATACCCAGGTGGTGTTGGGGTGTGAGGCGGTCAGGTCGTGCCTTGGGCTTGCGGCGAGTTCGCGCCATGGCTTGTCCAGTGGATCCGGCAGTGCGATCTGGATTGTCCCGAGCTGGATGGTGACCAGTTCTTCGGTGATGGTCACGTCGTTCCAGGTTAGTTGTGCGATGTTTTCGGCCTGTTGTCCGAAGACGAGGATGAGGATCGCAGCGGCCCTGTCACGTGCTTCGAGTCCGTCTTCGTGGATGACTCGTTTGAGCGCTTCGTCCTGTCCTGGTTTGGCCAGTCTCGGGCTGGTGCCCCGGCGGTGCGGAACGATGGTGAGCCCGGCTGGGGCGGCTTTGGTTTTGATGGCCCATTTGAGGAAGCGCTCAGCGATGCGCCGGGTTGTGGGCCCTTCTGCTTGCCATATGTCGAGGTGGGATTGCTGCAGCTCGGGCAGTTTGATGTCGTGGCCGGTGAGCCAGTTGAGGAGGTCGATGGCCACGGTGACTTCCTGTTTGGCGCGGAGGAAAGCGCCGCGCGTGACTTCGTCCATGTGGTTCATCCGTCGTTGGTGGTGCCAGCGGATGTA